>CAZIML010000140.1:2266-5209 GCA_964540255.1 uncultured bacterium | reverse complement strand
TAGCCAAATTTTTTATAGTAATTGTAGATTTGAGTGACTGAAATAACCCCTGGGTCGAGAGAGGGGGCATAGCTGGTCACATTTTCCGCTTTTTTGTACCAGTCGAGGATCCGGCCGACAAAAGGGGAGATGAGGGTGGCTTTGGCCTCTCCGCAGGCAACCGCTTGGACAAGGCTGAAAAGGAGGGTCATATTGCAATGGATTCCCTCTTTTTCAAGGAGCTTGGCCGCTTCGATCCCTTCCCAGGTGGAGGCGAGCTTGATGAGAACGCGCTTCCGATCAATCCCCGCCTCTTCATAAAGAGCGATGATTTGACGCGCCTTTTGAACAGACCCTTCAATATCAAATGAGAGGCGGGCGTCCACTTCAGTCGAGACGCGCCCGGGGACGATTTTGAGAATTTCAAGGCCGAAATTCACGAAGATTTTATCGAGGACATCCCCTTTCCCTTTTTTCCCATACTGGATCGCTTCATCCACTAGATGCTGGTACTGGGGAAGCTGGCTCGCCGCATAAATGAGGGAGGGGTTGGTGGTCGAGTCGGTGGGGTGATACTTTTTAAGCGATTCGAAGTCGCCTGTATCGGCTACCACGGTCGTCATTTTTTTTAACTCTTCCAGCTGGTTCATCGGACGAATCCTTTTAAGATGTGTTCAAAAAAATTGCCCTCTCCCACAAACTCACTATAGAAAGTAGAAAATTGAGTAGGGTCAAGCGTCTCTTCAAAATCATCCATAAGGATAACGACTTTCCTTTGAGCTTGCAAGGCTCCAATCATCTTTTGTGTCGTTTCAGGGGAAAGACGGAAGCGCATCCCCCCCGCATGGACTTGAGCTCTCTCTTCAAACTGTTCCCCCTCAGCGTCAAATAAAATTTTTACTTCTTTGTGGGCTGGGAGGCGGAACCGAGTGAGAGAGAGGTACGACTCAGTCACCCCTCCGAGCCGCACCATCTCAAAAATAAGGTGGGGATAGCTCTCCTTGGAATGATACCGAAGGCGGGTCGAGTCATAGAGATCGTCGCCGGCAGAAATGGAGCTGACGCTCCAAACCTGGGGCGATGCGCAGCTACTCATCGTCAGGAGCAGAGTTGCCATTATTAGTCGAAATAAAATAAATGGCGCCTGCTGCAACCACTGCAGCGATCCCTGCAAAGGTCCAGTTTTGCCATGAACTTTCTTTCGCTGCCTGTGCTGTCGCATTCGCCGCATCTCCTGTCACTTGCGCGCGCAAACCGGTTGTGTGCACCAAAGCAAGTAGTCCGATGATGATAGTCGATCTTCTCATTTTTTACTTCCCTTTGGAAAAATTTTTGAGTGTCCTTGCTCTAAAGCGAGAAATTGCCAGAAGGGGCCCAGCTCCGAATGGTTTTGCACTTCCATCTGGAGTTTTTGCCATTCAGCTTCTTTTTCTTCCGTTGTCCCGAGAGACAGAAAGAGGGTTTTAAAATCCGTTCGATTCTGATCATTCGGAATGGGGGACCATAAGTCGTCGATCAGATTGAAGGTTTTAAACGTTTGGAGGATCTCGCTCCGGATGTTTGCGAGATCTTGTTTGAGGGCTGCGGCTGTGAGAATGTAGGCTGTTTCCCCTTGAACGAAAAGAGCTTGGAAAATTTTTACTTCCCCAAAGGGAGCGCTGTTGGTCATTTCAATGAGGCGTCCTTCGCCCGCTTTCATGGAGAGTTTTCCTAAATCGCGCCACTGAGTGTTGGGGTCGGCTGTTTGGAGTTCTTTAACCGCCTTCACATACTCTTTGAGCGAAACATCGACCTCTTCAGTGGCTAAATTGATCGAAGGGCGAAATTCGGTGGAACCTTTTCCAATGAAACCTACTTTCACGTGAGGAGAGGGGGTTTTTAATTGGGCGATTTCCCATCCTGCGGGAGGGATGAAGTGACACTCCTTAGCTGAAAGAGCGAAGGCAATGAAAAGGAGAAAAATGCGCATAGTGACTCAGATTCTAAACACTTTAATGGCTCGATGAGCCGCCGCCGCTACTACTACTGCTGCTACTGCTGGCGGTTTCGTTATCGATGAGAGCGCATAAGGCGGCAATTCCTGCGGCAAGCCCCAGACCCCATCCCATCATCGATAAGACGGTGGCGTCCCGTGTGGCGTAGCCCGCTGCCTGACCTCTACGAGCGCGTCTCGCTTCCCGGGTCTCTTGAGAGAAGCCGGTGGTTGAGAGAGAGAGGCACAAGAGAATCAGGGGAATTTTCCTCATAAGGCCCCTTATGACATATCGGGTACTTTTGAACAAGTACCCGGTTCCTTTCGGAGGAGTGATTAGTGGGTGCTTTGGCTTCCTGTAGCGGCTCCAACTGTTAAACCAACAACCAATCCGACTACGACAAGGGCTCCAAGTCCGATTCCCCAGGCGAAGTTAGAAGTAGTATAGGTTCCAGCTTGGGCGCCGCTTCCCATTTTGGCTCCAGCAGGCTTAGCAGTTTGAGCATAAGCTCCGTTTCCAGCGAGAGTGGCTACCATTGCGAGTGCGATGACAAACTTTTTCATAGTGTTCTCCTTTAAATTGTATAGGGCCTCAAGTCAGAGGGTACCCTCTTTATATGTAATTTTTCCATTATTTTCTATATATCTTCAAGAAATGTTCATTTCTAGGTGAGGATAAAAGATATGCAGCGCGGAAAATCGATCGTTTGTGTAAAATCTGAGGATTGTGAACATCAACGAGGTCTTTAGATGAAGGGATTGGAGACAGGAAAGGATAAAATCCAGAAGATTTGCGACACCTTGCGCAAAGAGACGCTGGAGCCGGCCAAGCAGGAGGCTCGCGAAATTGTCGAAAACGCTCACATGCAAGCGTCTCAGATCGTGAGCCAAGCCAAAGAGAAGGCCTCTCACATGATGCGCGAGGCAGAGGCGGAAATGGGGGAGAAGAAGCGGGTTTTCAACGCATCGCTCGCTCTGGCCGCAAGACAGGG
>CAZIML010000140.1:0-2256 GCA_964540255.1 uncultured bacterium | reverse complement strand
TGATTACGCGGTTTTCCAAGGCTCGGCTGGCCGGGGCGGAATTCCGGGGATCGAGCAGCTCAAACAAAAGATTGAAAAAGAGCTTTTCAACCCAGAGCTTGCCTCTTTAATCGCGAAGGAAATGGCAGATCCTAAGGTGATTGCAAACCTATTAAACCGCTTCATCCAGTCCCTTGAAGAGCGGGGCATCGACGAGGATGTGTCGGTCTTGATTCCCAAAGGGGTTTCTCCTCGAGCCATCACCGAACTTCTCGCAGGAAAGGTTCTCGAGAAATTAAAGCATAAGCTGACAGCAGTCCCAGAGATCGGCGGCGGAGTGCAGATCCAATTGACTGATCGAAAGATCACGATCGATATTTCCGATGCGTTTGTCCGGGAGCTGATCGCTCAGTACATTCGAAGAGATCTTAGAGACTTAGTATTTAACGTGTAACATGGCCAATTACTACTTTTTGATTTCGGCTTTTCCTCCCCTCACTTTGGGCAAGGCTCCAGAGCTCACTTTCAAGGAATTGAAGGAGCTCCTCGTCTTGAACCTCACTCAGGACGACATGCAACGGGTCACCTCCCTTTTGCGTCCGATCGATCTCTACAATATCAGGGCTCTATGGCTAGGCCAGCCGCTTGACGAAAGAGGGAATTTAAGGGCGAAGCATCTGGAAGAAGAGCTTTTGGTGCGCGATTCGCTCCCCGCCTATTTAATCGATTATCTCGACCGCTATGAATCGACCCAAGATCGATTGCGCTATTTTGCCTCTCTCTATGTTTCGCTCTATCGGGACGAGGGGCCGAAGCTCAAGGGCTTTTTGAGAAAGTATTACCTGTTTGAGCGGGAAGTGGGGCTGGTTTTAACCGCATTGCGGGCCAAGGCCTCGGGGCGCGACATCGTTCGGGAGCTTCAGTTTGAAGATCCTTACGATCCTCTCGTTGCCGACATTCTCGCCCAAAAAGAGAGTAGCGACTATACCCCGCCGCGAGAATATGAAGATTTAAAAACGGTCTTTGTAGACAATAGTTCTGAACCGCGAAGGCTCCACCTGGCGATTTTAGAATATAAGTTCGAAAAAATTGAGGAAATGGAAGAAAATCAAGACTTTAGTGTCGATCGCATCCTGTCTTATCTCGCCCGATTCATTTGGGCGGAAGGCTATGCTGACCTAGGAAAAGAGACTGTCATATGAGTAAACACCACCACGCCACCGGCACAGTTGTGCAAGCATTCGGAAACCTCCTTCACGTCCGTTTCGACGGGGCGATCCGCCAAGGGGAAGTCGCTCGAGTTAACTTAGGCAACGAATCCCTTCTAGCTGAGGTGATTGAGATCGCCGGAACTGAAGCGAAGATCCAGGTCTTCGAGGATACAAGAGGGGTGAAACTCGGCACTCCGGTTCAATTTGTCGGCCACTTGCTCGAGGCTGAGCTTGGACCAGGGCTTCTCACGACTATTTTCGATGGCCTCCAAAATCCTTTAGAAGAAGTGGCGAACGCAACGGGCGTTTACCTCTCAAGGGGAGTTTATCTTCCTCCCTTAGATCGGGAGAAAAAATGGGATTTTCAGCCTACAGTGAAGGTGGGAGATCTGGTTAGACGGGGCGATTCGCTCGGTGCAGTTCCCGAAGGGCGTTTCCAGCACAAGATCATGGTCCCTTTTTCTCAAGTTGGAAAAGTGAAAATCACCCATGTAGCGAAAAGCGGTCCCTACACGATCGAATCGGTGATCGCCGAAGGGGAAGACGAAAGAGGCAACAAGGTTGTATTCACCATGCTCCAGAAATGGCCGGTCAAAAATGGGCTGATGGAAGGGAAAAAAATTCGCCCCACCCGGATGATGGAGACGGGGATGAGAATTCTCGATACCCAGTTTCCCGTTTTAAAAGGGGGAACTTTCTGCTCTCCCGGTCCCTTTGGCGCTGGGAAAACGGTGATGCAGCACCACCTTTCCAAGTATTCGGATGTCGATATCGTCGTAATCGTCGCCTGCGGAGAAAGGGCGGGAGAAGTGGTCGAGGTGCTCCGCACCTTCCCGCAGCTCATCGACCCCCACACGAATGAATCGCTCATGAAGCGGACGGTGATGATTTGCAATACCTCCTCGATGCCTGTCGCCGCGCGCGAAGCCTCTGTTTATATGGGAGCTGCGATCGCCGAATACTATCGGCAGATGGGGCTCGACGTCCTCCTCCTCGCCGACTCTACCTCTCGGTGGGCCCAAGCGATGCGCGAAATGTCGGGCCGCCTTGAAGAGATCCCCGGAGA
>CAZIML010000139.1:0-5224 GCA_964540255.1 uncultured bacterium | reverse complement strand
ATAGGTGATGATCTGTTCGAGCGCTTGGCTTAAAAATAAGACGAGCGGGAAGGCGAGAACCCATGCAGTCAATGCACTCCATCCATCATCGTTAAATGAATGAAGAATCCCCTCTCTGCGGACGATTCCGCGCCGGAGTGGACTCGGGAGGAGGCGCCAATAGAGGGCGAGAAAAACAAAAATAAAGAAGGAGATTCCGAAATTGAGCCAGCTCGAATAGGTTAGGTAATGGCTCATGATCTGCTTTTTTAAAATGGCAATCGCTAATCCTGAGAGAAAATAGGTGGCGAAAAAATAGATCGCGAAAGCTCCCAGCACGTGGAGGAGGCGGATCGGCAAGGGCCATTCTTGAGCGGGAAATTCAAAGAACCCCCGCCGATATCCGATCAAAAGAACGATCGCCGCCAGAATCCCAAAGGCAAGAGTTGCGCTGCTCTCGCCGCTCATCTACTTTTAGCCAAAAGGAGATATTCTGAGATCCGATTGGAAATTTTCTCAATCAATTGAGTGTGGGCGACACCCATTGGAGTTTTTTGATAATTCTCTGTTCCCCACGCATCGACTGAGTAATCATTCGGAATGAGTGTTTTCGGGATGAAATAAGAGTCTCTCACCATCTCTTGAAGGACGATTCTTGGGGTTGGATGTCTTAGGTCAACCAGACGGAGGCGAACAGCCATGTTTAAATTGTTCGGCGCCTCTTGCAAGGTGGTGCCTTTTGTTCTGACTGGAGTGAGATCATGCTCAACCAATTCGAGGAAGGCGACGAACTCTTCATTGTGGAACTCTCGTTTCATCCAAGAAAGGTCGGCGCTGAATGGATTTTCAGTGAAAGGGGATTCTTGCTGGGAGCGGACAAAGATTTCTCCTGTCGAACCGACTAAATTCATCACTCCTTCAGTGATTTCCTCGGAAAGGCTCCATGTAGCATCGAAAGAGGTGCTGTCTAAAAGCGACGCAACTGTGATCGACGGTTTAGCTCTTCCATCTTCATGAAAGCGGCTCACTTCAACATTGTTATTGTGGCTGCAGCTTGCGGCTACAAGTCCCATCAGAATTGCAGATAAATAGCGCATTGTCTTCCCCTTTGAAACGCAAAACCCAAATATAGCAGAAGCGGAAGAAATTAGGAAATACGAAATATACATGAAGAATAGGGAGCTAGCTCAATTGAGTTCATTTCAGCTCCTGTTTCATGGAAGATCCAATCTTCTTCAGTGTTGACGACAAGGCGCCACTTTCCTTCAGGAAGAGTGAGCTGAGCGGTGTGTCCTTGCGCGTTAAAAGCGATGTAGAGAGAAGAGGAGAGGCAGAATGAGACGAGACGAGAATGAAACCCCCAATCGGCGTACCACTTCACATCCGCGTCAGTGAGAAAGGCAGAGTATCGGAGTTGTGGGTGGATTTTCGAAATCGGATCAGCGCAGCGACGAATGAGAAAATCTTCTCGTTTTCTTGATCCCAGAGAAACCAATTGATTTCATTATCCAAAACATACGGATTGTTATTCCCATGGCGCGTGTGTCCATATTCATCGCCCATCAAGAGCATGGGAACGCCCTGTGAAATAAAAAGAGCGAGGAAAAAATTACGCATCTGTTTTTCCCGAAGAGCGTTGATCTTTGGGTCGTCAGTCACTCCCTCATGTCCACAATTCCAATTGTCGTTTTGGTTGTTGCCATCTTGATTATTTTCTCCATTGGCCAAATTGTACTTGTGCTGATAAGTGACAAGATCTCGGAGGCAGAAACCATCGTGACAGGTGATGAAATTGATGCTAGAGAGGGGCGTTTTTGATTCATGGTAGATCATTTGAGAGCCCGAAAGGACCCTTGCAAAGTCTCCCGCGTTTCCTTCAGTCCCTTTGATGAATCTCCGGACGATGTCTCTATACTGTCCGTTCCATTCCGACCATCGCCCTTTATTGGCAAAGAAACCGAGCTGATAGAGACCTGCCGCATCCCACGCCTCGGCAATCAGTTTTTTTTGACTTAAGATCGGATCCTCCATGATCTCTCGGATGATCGGAGGGTTGGCCATCGGATGGCCGTTCACATCTCGACTGAAAATAGAGGCAAGATCAAAACGGAATCCATCGACCCTCATTTCGCCCGCCCAATAATGGAGGCTGTCGAGGATGAATTTGCGCACCACCGGATGGTTGGTGTTGAACGTATTGCCGCAGCCCGTGTAATTGCGATAGTGTCCATTCTCATCCAACTGGTAGTAGACCGGGTCGTCGATCCCCCTAAAATTGTAGGTCGACTCCTCTTCTCTTCCTTCTCCCGTGTGATTATATACGACATCGAGCAAGACCAGAATCCCGTTCCGATGGAGCTCTCTCACCAATGTTTTAAATTCAGCCACTGGATCGCTCACTGCGTACCAGGGCTGGGGGGCGAAAAAGTGGATCGTATTGTATCCCCAGTAGTTGACGAGCGGCTCTTTTTTCCCATGGTGCCGATCGAAGTCGTAAATCGGCAAAAGTTCAACAGCATTCACCCCTAATTTTTTGAGATAGGGGATTTTTTCGATCATGCCCAGATAAGTCCCTGGGTGAGCCACTTGGCTCGAAGAGTGTCGAGTGAACCCCCGGACATGCATCTCATAGATGATCAATTCATCCATCCCAATTTCTGGGGGCAAAACCCCTTCCCAGTCGAACGGCTTCGGCAGTTCAACCCGGGTCCATTCGTAATCGACAGGCAGCTTTGCATAAGGATCCGCCAGCCATAGCTCGGGATGGAACAAAAGTTTTTTCGGCCCGAAGCACTTGTAGGCATAGCGGGCTCCCTCAGGAATTCCCTCAATACCGATATGCCACACATCTCCCGTTTTTTCCATCGCCACTTCTTTCCTCTTTCCATCCCATAAAAGACCCAATACCACTTTTTCAGCATGGCTTGAAAAGAGGGAAAAATTCGCCGTATCTCCTTGAATCGAAAGGCCTAAAGGATATGGGGATCCGGAAATAACACGAATGTTGTCGAACATGGTTTAAAAACTCGTAAGTATTTATCTTTCTTTAATATTGAACTTAACTTTTGGATCAACTAAAATCTCTTCAAGGAATTGTTGTCCGTTGAGAAAACGGGAATGATTTGAGTGAAACAGAGATTTCTCTTGCAGGCAACCCGTGCAAAGATTTATAAAAGTTTCTGCTTACTTTATGTTTTGATATTGAACTAGATAAAAATCAGTTAGGAGGAACCCAATGTCCTATGAAAACGCCAAGGCGAACCTGCGGGAGTTTGGCAAGGAGCTAAACCTAGAAGGTTTGGACTTCGATGAGAACAACACCTGTATTCTCGGTATTGACAATACTTTTTCGCTGCACATTACTTTTGAGCCGAATTCAGATCGTCTCTACTTATATTCACCCATTCTCGACGGTCTTCCCAAGGATGACAAGATTCGCTTGAAGCTCTATGAGAGGCTTTTAGAGGGATCTATGCTCGGCGGCCAGATGGCAGGCGGAGGAATCGGGGTGGCTCCGAAAGAAGAGTTGATTTTGATGCACTGTGTGATCGACATGGGGCTTGGAGTAGATGCTGCGGCTTTGCGCCGATTTGCACCTCTTTTCGTTGAGACTGTTGAAAAGTGGCGTGAGATTGTGAAGAAGATCATGGCTGGAGAAGATCCAGGACCGTTCCAATTCCCAGTGCCTCCTCCCGACCAAGCGGCGAAATTCGGCGGTTCAAAGACTGGCGAGCGCCCTGGCGAGAGATATATCAAGATCTAAACGATCGAATCGACAAGCCCCCGGACTTCGGGGGTTTCTCTACTTTTTTCTACGAGTTTTACGCTGCTCATCACTGTAGAGTGATCCCGGGCAAAGAGCTGTCCAATTTTCTGGAAGGGCCACTTCAACCGTTCTCTGATCAAATACATAGCGATTTGTCTCGGCAAGACGAACTCCCTCATTTGCGATTTTCCCAAAAGATCTTCTCCTGTAATCCCGTAATGGGCCGCCACCAGTTTGATGATTTTTTCTTCATTGAGGGCCTGCTCAGCCTCTTTCGCCAATAAATCTTTGAGGAGCTTTTCTGCCACAAGCGGAGTGATTTTTTCTCCCTTCGATCGGAAGGCCAGAGCTTGCAAGGGCAAAATAGGCTCTTTGGGGAACCGTTCCAGGAGCCACTCGATCATCACTTCGGTCAAGTCCATTTTCCAAAGGGCCCCCTTTTTCTCCAGGATTGCCCGCATATCTCCCTTGTGGACCCCCAAGGAGATTCCCCATTCAAAGCGGCTGATCAATCTAGGTTCCACCTCATTCAATTGCATCGGAGCCATTTCGGCGCTGATGATGATGGGCCGCCCCAAAGTGTGGAGAGTATTGAATGTGTGGAAAAACTCCTCTTGCGTCGCTGCTTTTCTGGCGAAAATATGGATATCGTCGATGATTAGTGCATCGATATCGCGGTAGACTTTTCTAAAGCTCTGCATTTGTCCGAGGCGGATCGCCTGGACTACGTGGCCAGTGAATGTTTCGGCTCTGACAAAAAAAACTTTTTTCCCTTTTTTTCGCATTTCGAGAGCAGCTCCCATGAGCAGGTGTGTTTTTCCTGCTCCCTTTGGACCAAAGAGATAAATCGGGTTGAACGGGCTATTTTCGCTCAGCAGTTGAAAAGCGACTCGGTTGGCCTCGCCTGGCAGGAAGTTCCCCAGAGACATTTCGGGGTCGATGGGATCGGGATTGAAGGTTAAAATCCTCACTTCCTCTTTGACAGGCGCGCTCTTTTTTTCGGTCCCCAAGTGAACCTTGATGGGGCGTTGGTTGTTATTGGCGAATCCCTTCAATCGGGGGCGGACATGCTCTTCGAACCAACTGATCTGAAAAGAGTCTCTTGCCTCTAAGTAGAGATTGCCTGCATCGAATTTAGCCATCCTTGGCATCCATTCGTGGACAACCTCAGCCCCGAGCTCTCTTTCCAAAACCGTTAAAAACTGTTCCCACTCTTTCACTGGCTTACATTTTTTTGGGAGCTTCTTTCATTTTTTTCATCATCCACATTTGCTGGCCGATTCCAAGGAGAGTCGAGAGCATGAAGTAGATGTTGAGGCCCGACGGGAAGTTATAGAACATCACCGTAAAGAGGACCGTCATCATATTTCCCATCATTTTTTGCTGTTTTTCCGCGTCGGAAAGCTTCGATGGATCCTTCGGCAGCTTTGAGGAAAAGCGCTGCTGCAGGAACATCGTCGCTCCCAGCAAAAAGGGGAG
>CAZIML010000138.1:0-5271 GCA_964540255.1 uncultured bacterium | reverse complement strand
AGAAGTCTTTTTGGGCTCTCTTATCAATGGCTGAGTTTTTTTAGCCATGCTGCAATGGCTGCTCCTGTTTCATCTGGAGAGTCTTCAGATACAAAATGGCCACCTCGAATTTTTACATGCGTCTGATTCGGCCATGTTTTCGCAAAATCGCGATGCGACTGAAACATTACGCCAGGGATCGCTTCAATAAACAACTTTGGAATTTGTGAGGAAGAGAGCCATTTACCATAGGTTTCAATGATTTGGTGGACATCATGCGGCTCCCCTCCAATCGGAACCTCCCGGGGCCATGTCAACGTGGGACGCCTCGATTCTCCCCGATTTTTATACGGCCGGCGATAGACTTCCATTTCAGCGTCCGATAGTTTCCGCAAAACAGATGCTGGCAAGATATTTTCTATAAAGAAATTCTCGACGAGGACTAACTTCTCCCCTTTGTCCGATCGTATTGTCTGAAATAACTCGATGGCCTCTTTAGGCCATTCATCCCACGAACCAATGGGTTTGACAAATGACTCCATGTATGCAATCGCATGTATGGAATGAGAATGGCGATAGGCCCAGTCAAAGCCAAGCGCTGAACCCCAATCGTGAAGCACTAAAGTGACCCGATTCTCCACGTTCAGAGCCTTAAGAAATCCGTCAAGATATTTGCGATGCTCAATAAAACGATACGATGAGGGGCCGCTGTTAGGTAGCTTGTCTGAATCCCCCATCCCAATGAGGTCCGGAGCAATACACCGCCCCATCCCCACAAGATGGGGGATTACATTGCGCCACTCATACGAAGACGAGGGGTTGCCGTGAAGAAAGAGAATCGGATCTCCTTTGCCCTCTTCGACATAGGCCATTTTGAGCCCATGAATCGTGACCTTTTGTTTAGAATATCTCTCTTCTGCTGGAATCTTCATTGCAGTTTCCTCTTATCAATGATTTTAGCAGCCCCGAGCAATGCAAAAACACAAGGCGGTTGGAATGCCAAATACTAAACAGACAACTTTAAGAGCGAGCGCGGTGTCTCCGGTTGTGTATGTTCTCGTCGCGACTCCTGTGGCAACTGTCACTACTACTCCTAAACAGACACATCCTTGCAGCATCCGATCCCATTTCCGAGCTCTCTCGGCGGCTTGTTGAACCCGGGCCTCGGCTGGAGTGGGCGCAACGATTAGTGCAACGTCGGGCGCGTTCGATGTGCTTGTGGTTTGTGAATTAAGTGAAGTGTAGAAAGTTGAGGGAACTGAATTCGTCATAATAACTCTCCATAGTTGAGCGGGGGAGTTTATTCGATGAGGCGTTTTAGGGCAACTGGTTTACTCTTCGCGGGTCTGTTGGAGGCGCTGCTCAAGGGCGGTGATGAATTGGGCAAAGGCGGGAGTGGCGCGGAGATTCTCCAGCCAGTCGTCCTCAATGAGCTCGTCAATCGTGGGAAGGGCGCGGGCGAGAAGCGCTTTGTGAATGAGCTCCATCGCTTCAGGTTGTCTCCCTAAGATCGAATAGAGGCATGCAAGAGTATAATAGGCGCTCGAATTGCCGAGGCGCCCCGCTTGGGTGATCTTATCCTCTGCATCCATGTAAAGCTGATTCATAAAATCAGTGTCGAGTGTGTGATGGGCGAGATTGATGAGGCATATGCCCCAGTCAAGCCAAATCTGCTCGTTCTCTTCGTCTTGCCGAATGGCTAGGCGATAGAAATGGATGGCTCTTTTGTAATACTCCGATTCTCCGTTGATATGGCCCAGCTCAAAGTAAGATTGAGCGATCTTATGGTGGATGTCGCCAAAATCGGGATCGATGAGGAGAACGTGAGAATAGATCTCAATGGCGCGGACAAAATGGGATTCTTCATCGGAAAAATGGCCGAGCCATTGGAGAGCTGAGGCATAGTTAAAGAGCCACTCAGGATGGTGGAGAATGGCATCTTTGAAGGTTTGAAGAAGCTGCTCAAAAAGGAGGATCGATTGCTCTAGAGCGGGGAGATCTTCGAGAATGTCGCTAAAGAGGAGAAGGCCTGTGGCTGCATCGTGGAGAAGGGCGGGACAGGCGGGCTTCAGATCAATGGCGCGAGAGAAAAAGCGGTTGGCTCTTTCGATGAGATCGGCGTCCTGAGTGAGCTCAGCATAGAATTTGTGGGCAATGCCTAGGGCGTGCCAAAGCTCAGGGTCGGAACGGTCGATCGATAGGCCATACTGAAGCTTCTCAATGGCATACTCATAATAGTCGGGGTCCTCATAGTAACGCCCCATGGCGATGAGGCAGATGCCGTAGGCGTGCCAAAGGTCTGGGTCGTCGGGAAAGAGTTCAGTGGCTTTGAGGAGCTTTTGCTCGGCTTCGACGAGAAGGTCAAGGCGGGCGGTGACCATCCCAAGGGTGGAGAGGCTTTCAACCCACTGGGCGATGATGAGGGGATCTTCGTCGTCGAGCTGGGCGGCGCGGGCACACTTCTCAATGGAGAGGCGGAGTGACTTCGGATCGCTGTTGTGGCGGCCCGATTCGCCGAGAAGCTGCCCCCAGGAGAGCCAAACTTCAGGGTCGGAGGGAGACATTTTCGAGGCGATCGAATAGGCGTCGGAGGCTTTGGCGACGTAACGTTCGTCAAGGGTGTTGATGTAAAGCTGCGAATAACCTTCAGCAAGGGACATCCAGCCGTCGAAATAAAGGGGAGAGGCGTCGACCGCTTTCTGAAGGTGCTCGATCGATTGAAGATAGAGGCGCGAGTCGTTGATGAGAAGCCCCATCTCTAAATAGGCTTTGCCACAATCATTCCAAAACTCGGGAGAGGGCTTTTGCTGGTAGCTTTTTGAGGTTTGAAAGGCGTCGATGGCGAGACGGACGTCGAGCGCTTCACCCGAATGCTGGGCGATCTCAGCCCAAACAATTCCATAATCCCAATAGAGCTCTGCGAGAAGCTCCGGATCCTTGTCGTCGGAAATATTGAGAGCTTTTTGATACTTTTCCTTGGCCTCAAGGAGAAAATGGTGCTCCTCATGAAAACGGCCAAGCTGAAGGAGGACGTTGCCCCATGCGACCCACGCTTCAAAAAATGAGGGGTTGAGCTGTGTGGCGATCTTAAAATTTTTACTTGCGAGAAGGAGCGCTTTCTCTTTCCCTTCTTCAGAGCCATACTCAAAAAAGGCAAGCCCTTGCCGGTACCAAATCTGGGGGTTCTGGGGGTCAAGGTTGGAGGCGGCTTCAAAACAGGTGAGAGCGCTCAGATTGCCCTGCAAAAGGGTCATCTCCCCTTGGGCCAAATAGCGGAATGCCAACTCTTTTTTTTGCTCCTCTGGCAAAAGATCTCCTTCAATCGCCTCGCGGGGCATCGAGGCCGAGACCGCTTTGCGGGGAAAGAACCGGGCGAACATTCGCCGTAATGGAGTGGCTTGCAGTGTCATATTATTTATTCGCGCTATTAAATAACTCAAAGGAGCGGATTATAGATAAGGGGCTTTTTTTTGCCCAGATGTGTTCCGATCTAATTGATTATTAACGAATTGTGACAAAATAAATCGGTTTATTTTAAAGTCGTTTTTTTTGGGGATTTCATCAAATAAATGGAGTTGGATGGGGATCTTAAATTTTGGAAGTCGGTCTTGTAAAGTGGCTTGCAGTTGAGCGAGGGTGATCGGTTTTTCGGCTTTTATGATGGCGACGGGGCGCTTGCCGAATTCTGGATCATCTTTACCGACGACGGCGGCTTCAAGAATGTGGGGAAGTGAGAGAATTTCTCGTTCGATTTCTTCGGGTTGAATATTTTCGCCGCCTGAAATGAACATCCAATCTTTGCGCCCGGTGATGAGGAGTTTTCCATTTTCAAATCGGCCGAGATCTTTGGTTGCAAACCAATCGGTTTGAAAAGAAGCGTTTAGATAGCCTTGAAAGAGGGAGGGGCCGCGGACAAAAATTTCACCGTCGGGGGCAAGGCGGATTTCTCGGTTGGGAAGTGGGGCGCCGTTGAGAGTGACCATCGAACTCATTTCGGTGAGGCCGTAGGTGGTTGCGATCGGATAAGGATAGGAGGGAATGGGGGCGCCGCCGACGAGGAGGCAGCGGAGTTTTTTGTAGATGGGCGTGGCGCGGTAAAGATGGGTGGGGACGCAGGAGAGGTGTGTGATGTGGGGCGAGTCGTCAAGGACGATGGCGGCATGGGCGAGGATACAGCGGATGAGTATGGAGATGCCTCCGACATGATAGAGGGGAAGGGTGAGGCGCCATTGATCGAGAGGGCGAAGGTCGAGAAGGGGAATGGCGGTTATGGCGTTGGCGATCAGATTTTCGGGTGTGAGATGGGCGATTTTCGGTTCGGCGGTAGAGCCGGAGGTAAAGAGGAGAAGGGAACGGGGAGGCGGAGTGATTTGGGGGGGCTTAAGACGAGGGTTGATGGGGAAAAGAGTGAGATTTTGTCTCCATGCGGCGAAAAAAAGGGCGATGGTGTGGATCGATGGAGTGGGGTCGATGAAGGGAGTGGGGAGCGAGAGGGTGTCGGCATATTGGCTGAGTGCGGAAAAGGTGATGGTTTCATCTTTGGTGATGATGGCGGGAAGATGGGGCGCTTCGCGGGCGGCTTGTCTCAAGATACATTGCATGGAAGGGCCTGGATGATTTTTTGTTGGACTCTTTCAAGGGAGAGTTCAGAGAGGCAGATCCGGTTTTGGCATTGGTAATTTTCACACCGTCCTCCTTTGTGGAGCTCGATCCCAAAGAGAAAGCCGTTTTTGGGCCGGCAGGGGACTTCATGGACAAGTTCGAGGGGGTCGTCAAAGCCAATCGTGCGGGCGTGGGCGGCTCCATAGATGGTGATGGTTGGTGCGCCAAGGGCTTTGGCCAGTTGGATGGGGCCTGTGTCATTTCCAATGACGAGGCGGCTTGTTTTTAAAAGCCCCATGAGTTGAAAAAGGGTGGTTTGCCCAGCGAGGCTCTCAACGTTGGGTTTGTTTTGAGCGAGAAGGGAGAGTTCTTTTTGTTCTGAAGCGGTGCCGGTTAAAAAGATCTTGTGGGGATAGCGGTCGCTGAGCCAATCGATGAGCTGAGAAAAATAGGGCCAAATGCGAATGGTTTCCAATGAGCCTGGATGGACGATCAGATGGCCCGAAATGGGGGAAGAGGAGGTGGTGTAGATTTTGGGTTGAGGGCGAGGAAGGGGGATTTGTAAAAGCGATGCGAGCTCAGTGAGAAGTTCTTTAAAGCCGGCGGCGATTGGCTTTTTGCTGTGGGTGAGAAAAAATGCGTCTCGGAACGGTTTTTTTTGACGAAGTCCTACTCGAATGGGAATGCGGC
>CAZIML010000137.1:0-5279 GCA_964540255.1 uncultured bacterium | reverse complement strand
CGGCATCAGGAAGGGCTTATCCACTTCGCGAACAGGAGTTGGGATCGCTTCGTCGACAGTTTCCATCAACTTGACGATCGCTTTTACGTATTCTGGATCTCCCTCGAGAGCCTTCAACGCAGAACCACGGACGATCGGAACATTCTTGTAGCCTTTAGACTCAAGAAGTTCTGTCAATTCCATCTCAACAAGCTCAACGAGTTCTTCGTCGCCCTTGCCGATCATATCCATCTTGTTTAGGAAGACGACGATCGCAGGAACACCTACCTGGCGCGCCAAGAGGATGTGTTCTTTTGTTTGCGGCATCGGTCCGTCAGTCGCAGCCACCACGAGGATCGCTCCGTCCATCTGAGCCGCACCGGTAATCATGTTCTTGACGTAGTCGGCGTGACCTGGGCAGTCTACGTGTGCATAGTGGCGCTTGTCTGTTTGGTACTCGACGTGCGACGCGTTGATTGTAATCCCGCGTGCTTTTTCTTCTGGGGTGTTGTCGATTGAAGCATAGTCACGGAACTTCGCTCCGCCTTTTTCTGCCAACACTTTTGTGATGGCTGCAGTTAAAGTCGTTTTACCATGGTCAACGTGACCGATGGTCCCGATGTTAACGTGCGGTTTATTTCTCTGATAAGCTTCTTTTGCCATTTTAAAACTTCCTCCGTTCGGCTCTAGAATTTTTGTATGCCCAAGATAGGAATTGAACCTACGACCACATGCTTACCATGCATGTGCTCTACCACTGAGCTACCTGGGCGCTCTTACTATTGGTATCGAAAGCTTGCAAGCATAAGGTACTTGGAGCAATAAAATCAAACTTTTTCGAGCCATCAAATATCAAATTTACTTTTGACGATAGACGATTCGCGCTTTAGTTAAGTCGTAGGGAGACATTTCGACAGTCACCGCATCCCCTGCGTAAACGCGAATATTTCTCATTCGCATTTTGCCGCTTAGGTGAGCGATGACGTGCATCCCGTTCTCCAGGACTACACTGAAGTTCATATTCGGCAAAAGTTCTTCAACTTTGCCTTCCATCTTGATCGTTTCTTCTTTTGACATAGGTATTTCGGCTCGGAAATGCTTCTAATGAAACTCGATCCCCCCTATTAAAGTCAATGACTATTAATCATTTTCCTGCTAAAATCTCGAATTCTATGGCGGAAACGTTCCAAAAAAAATGTGGTGAGATCAAAAATAAATTCGCCTCTCTTTCGGCGGATGAACGCTATTCCCTTTTGATGAAAATGGGGAAAGAACTCCCCCCGCTTCCCGATACTGAAAAAAACCTTGAGCACCTCGTGAAGGGGTGTCAAAGCCTTCTTTACCTCTCGGTGCGGCGCGAAAATGGAAGAATCTATTTTAACGCCTCGGCCGACGCTCTCATTTCGGCGGGCCTTGCCGCCCTCCTCATTGCTGTCTACTCTGGAGAAACCGCAGAGACTATCCTCAAAGAGCCCCCCCATTTTCTCAATGAATTGGGGATCTTCGCGAGCCTTTCTCCTAGCCGCTCGAACGGCCTTTCACAAATTCATCTTCGGATGAAACAAGAAGCACTTAAAGCACTCGTATGACCCTTTTCCACTCCCTTCTTCTCCTCTTGGTCGTCGCCATTTGGGGACTCAATTATGTTTTTGTCAAAATCGGCCTCGCGGAGCTCCCTCCTCTCTTCCTTTGCTTCACCCGTTTTTTCTTAGTGAGCCTCCCGGGAGTCCTCCTTTTCAAGCGCCCCACCACCTCTTTTCGCTGGGTCATTCTTTACTCTTTGATCATGTTTGTCCTTCAGTTCGCCCTCATGTTTTCGGGGATTCAGTCGGGCATTTCGGCGGGACTTTCGGCTCTCCTCCTTCAAACCCAGGTTTTTTTCAGCCTTTTTTTTGCAGCGCTAATCTTTAAAGAAAAAATCAACCGATGGCAAATCGGAGGAGCGCTCCTCTCTTTTTCTGGCATCGGGGTTGTTTCATCTCACCTTGAGGGAGAATCTTCCCTTTCTGGGCTCCTCCTCGTCCTCTCGGCGGCAGTTGCCTGGGGACTTGGAAGCGTGATTGTAAAAAAAATGGGAAAAACGCACTCCGGTTCGCTCCTCGCCTGGGGCGGCCTTTTGGCATGGCCTCCCCTTCTGATTCTCTCCCTTTTCCTTGAAGGAAGCGCTCCGATTCTCCTTCAAATCCACTCTCTTTCTCCAGCAACCTATTCGGCCATTTTGTTCATCGCCTTTTTCTCCACTGCGTTCGGCTTTGGGATTTGGAACTGGCTTGTCCAACTCTACCCGATCGGAACAGTGGCTCCATTTACCTTTCTCGTCCCGATCTTTGCTATGGGAGGATCGATCGTTTTTCTCAATGAAACACTCGAGCCCTGGAAAATCGGAGCCGCCCTTCTTGTGATAGGAGGACTTGGCCTCAATTTTCTTGGCGCCCGAAGATCCGTCCCGGCGCCGAATCAATTTTTGATGAAACCTTAATCATTTCTGTGTAAACTTCTCGGAAATTTTTCAGGAGTCCCGAATGAGCGTTCCCAACACACCCCCTCCTTCTTTGAATCCCTATATCACCGAGCTGCCTGAGGCCCGGCTCACGAGGTACAGCCGCCTCACTACCGGCTACTGGCTCCTCGATAAAATCAGCCTCGTTGCGATTGGGGCCATCTTGGCCGCTATTTTCGCAATCACCTACACGGGCGCAGCTCTCGCTGGCGCCTCTTCTTTAGCTGCAGTTGTCGGCATCATTTCGACCTACCCATTGATGCTGCTTGCCTCTCGATCCAACAAACTATGGCGGGAATATCAGGGAGAAGCCCAATTAGAGAAAGAGGTGATCGCCCAGCTCAAATTCGACGAGCGGTTGAGCGACAATGAGATCGCCCAATTTTTGAGAAGAGAAGGAGTGGATGTCGATCTGATTGGGATCGCGCCCAGAAGACTGCTTCCCCTCATTGCCCGCTACAAAGTGATCAGCCGTGAGGCTGAAAGGGTTCAGGACCAAGCGCACCAACAGATGGTCGACCAAAACTCAGATAGAAGCATCCGCCTCTCTCTCCGCGAGCAGGGGTTAGAGCTCCTTGAAAATAAGGGAGTCCCCATGGCGATCGGCGCGGCAGTTCTCCTTCAAATCATGCAGCAGCCGACGCTTCAACTCCAAATCGCCCACCCAACTCCCCTTTTCGCCTATTCTCACTTAGGTTTATGCCGGCCGAAAAAACCTCTTGAACGGATCTTAGACCGCAAATTAGAACCGCGCGACGACAAATACTTCTTCTTCGTTCAATCGCTCCATAGGCCCCCTCTCACCCTTGATGAGCTGTGCCGCAATCTCGCCCCTAGGGTCATTCGACTTAAGCTTTTTGGTTAAATGAAAAATTGAATGAACGGATTAATGCAATATTAACATTTAACAAGTAAACTATACACATCATGGCAATCCAACCCATTTCATATCAACACCAGGCGGACTGGGCCTCGCTCCCTGCCTCGCTTCGCCCGGCCCAGGATACGACGATGCGTAAAGTGGCTCGATTTGCCTGGAATCTTTTTTCACTGATCATTTTTCCCGTGGGACTCATCCGCCTGGCAGGACTTGCGATTGCGCACCTGGCCCGCAAAGAAATTCTCCTGGCGAACCGGCGAGGCCCGGCCTGTTTTGCCCTCGCTGAACAACTCCTCAAAAGTGCGAGCGACGCGCGCCTTGATCATTTTGAGTCAATCCCAACCACGGTGACAACTCCTGACGGCGTCAAGCTCAGCGTCCACCTCTTCCGCCATCGAGAAGCGACTGCCGACACTCCCACCACTCTTTGTTTTGGGGGCAATGCCGAAGTCAAAGGCCTTGGCGACACATTCGAACAAATTCTCGATGGATCGATCTCACAGAACAAACCGATGAATCTCCTCATTTTTGATTATCGGTCAGTGAATCAATCGACCGGTGAGTTCCGCAAGGCAAGTGATTTCATTGTTGATGGCTCATCATTGGTTGATTTCGTCCGAAAAAAATTGGGCACTCCCGATCATTTGATTCATTTTCATGGATTTTCATTAGGGGGAGCGATCGCTTTAAAAACGAAAGCCGCAGATCCAAGACTCACGGGGCGCTTGATCAACGCCTGCTCCTTTTCAACAATTGGAAAAGTGGTGGAGGCTCTTGCCCTCCGGATCTCCTCGTTTTTGAAACCACTCACTCTTCTCGCTCGATGGGTTTTAAGGGTGCAGGAGATCGAACTCGATGCCGCTTCCGACCTCGCTTCCTTGCGCGGCCCCAAAAGGATCACCTATCATCCCCAAGATCCACTCATCCCGTACGAGGGAAGTTTGGCTAAAGAAGCGAATTGCAATTCGTTCTCGTATAGCGGTCCCCCAATCCACAGCGCCCCCTTTGATCGAGCCACCGCTCAGTTCCTCTTCGCCTAAAATCGGGATATAATACTCTTTATAATCAATCACATTTCATTTATAATACACGCTAATAACTAAACTGGTGTATTCATGTTTCATTTTTATCCCAATTCCCGCAATCAAGGAATCAGAGAATTAGAAACAAAGGCAGGCACTGTAACTGTCTATCCAACCGCTTTCCGTCGACAGACTCCAAGGGAGGAAGAACTAGATTGTCGGGTTTATATGCAATTTTTAAGACGTCACAGGAGCGGCCGCAGCGACTCCCACAACGTTCGAGAAATGCAGCTAAATGCCCGCCTTGACACCCCTCTGACTTTCCATACCACCCACAGATTTTATATTTTACTCGACCGGATTGACGAAAGCGAATCTTTAGAACAGCTACGAGAGAGCGTGCCCTCACTTCTTATAGGAGATGTGATGAAAATGGAGCCATCTCTGTTTGCCCAATTTAAAACCAAAGGCGTAACAAACATATTGCGAAACCAATTATCCGAACCCGATCTCAGAAGCCCTGGAGATGAAACCATTCTCCCATTAAAGACATTGGCTTCTCTTTATTTATGTGTTGAGTTTTTAGGCGAAATATCGAAGTTCACAAACGAGGCTGTCTGTTTAGAACGCGCTAACGACTCGAAAGAACAAGACTATCTCCAGCAATACGAAGAAAGGGTGGCAAACGCCCCCCGTCTGGAATTGAATCTGATGGTTGTGGAACTGGAGCGACTGATCCGATCCCGCAATTGCTATGAAACTTTTGAAGCGCACATGAAATGTGAATGTCTCATGAACTCTCCCCGCCTCTCGACTGAAGGGTTCAACACTCTGATCCAGACGATGGCTTTTGCAAATTACCCACTGAAGCTCTCTGAAGCGCTTCGCTCCGATCGAA
>CAZIML010000136.1:0-5281 GCA_964540255.1 uncultured bacterium | reverse complement strand
TGAAACCAAATTCATTGATCTTCGCGAATGTAGAGAGAGAGGTGATCAAACCGATGTTCGGACCTTCAGGAGTCTCAATCGGGCAAATACGGCCGTAGTGAGAGGGGTGAACGTCGCGCACTTCGAAGCCAGCTCTTTCTCGGTTCAAGCCGCCAGGCCCAAGGCAAGAGAGACGCCGTTTGTGAGTCAATTCGGAAATCGGGTTGGTCTGGTCCATGAACTGGGAGAGTTGAGATCTTCCGAAGAAGTCCTTCAACACGCCTGCAAGTCCTTTTGCAGAGACAATTTTCCCTGGAGTCATTGTGTCGGAAGAGAAGTCAAAGAGGTTCATTCTTTCTTTGATGATTTTCTCCATCCTGGCAAGACCAATGCGGCACTGGTTTTGGATCAATTCGCCAACAGATCGAACGCGGCGGTTCCCTAAGTGGTCGATATCGTCGACGTAGGCGTGCTCATCGCCCATTTTGAGGCGGATCAAGTACTTGAGAGCCTCGATCACATCTTCTTTGCGCAAGGTGACTACGTTGAGCTCAGCATCGGAAATTCCGAGACCCATTTTGCGGTTCAACTTATAGCGGCCGACTCGGCCCAAGTTGTACCGTTTCGGATCGAAGAAAAGGCGCATGATGGCGGAACGGGCATTCGTATGAGTATGTGGTTCGACGGGTCTATTTTTCCGGTAGAAGTCTTTGAGCGCTGATTCATATGAGTCAGTCGTGTCTTTGGCGAGCATTTTGATCGCTGGGTGGGTTTCATCGGCCTCTTCGGCAATGCGAACCGCTTGGATCCCCTCGTCGACCATCCGCTTCAACATAGCGGTCGTCAATTTTTCGCCGGCTTTACCGAATACGAGGCCGGTCTGTTCATCGACGACGTCTTCAGCTAAAATTTTACCCACGAGTTTCACAAAGTCTTTTTCAGACTTAATCTTCACTTTGACAGTCTCAAAGAATTCTTCGATGATATCTGCATCGGTTGAGTAGCCAAGAGTACGGATGAAGGTAGAGGCGAGGATTTTTCTCCGTCTCTTCTTCCGGTCGATGTAAATATAGATCAAATCGTTGCTATCGAAAGATGCCTCGAGCCAGCTTCCGCGATAAGGAATGATGCGGAAAGAGTAGAGCATCATCCCTTTAGGGTGGCGCTCTTGCTCGAACGAGATACCAGGAGATCGGTGGAGTTGGGATACGATGACCCGCTCAGCTCCGTTGATGATGAAGGTTCCCTTGTCGGTCATCACAGGAATGGTCCCCATGTAGACCTCTTCTTCCTTAATTCCAGTCTCATCGGTGAGGCGGAATTTAACCTTCAAGGTGACGTTGAAACTGATCCCGCGGCGGATGCACTCTTCGGGAGAATATTTGGGAACGCCCAAGTTATAGGAAAGAAATTCTAAAATTGTTTTTTCGTCGTATGACTTAATCGGAAAAAGTTCAGTAAAGACCTCTTGCAGCCCAATATTTTCCCGCTCGTGGGGTAAAAGATGGGATTGAAGAAACTGGTTATAGGACTTAATCTGAATCTCGATCAGATTGGGGAGATCGATAATCTCTTCCCGTTCACGAAAACTCACCCGTTTAGGCGGCTTTTTTAGCATGGGCTTCGCTCCTCAGAAATTTTCAAAAACAAAAAATATCAGGAGGGGACATGACGTCCCCCCTGACATATTAGCAACACTAACAATTCTTTTACAGGCCAGTTAATTTGACCTTTCCACCAGCTGCCTGGATTTTCTTTTGGATCTCTTCAGCTTCAGCTTTTGGAGCTGCAGGCTTCAAGTCTTTGGGAGCTCCCTCGACGAGATCTTTCGCTTCTTTCAGGCCAAGTCCTGTAACTTCGCGAACCGCTTTAATGACAGAAATTTTCTTGTCATCAGGTACTGGTCCTTCGAGAGTTACTTTAAATTCTGTAGACTCAGATGCAGGAGCGGCTGCAGCAGCAGCACCAGCAGGAGCAGCAGCGGAAGCAACAGCGGCTTTTACGCCCCATTTTTCTTCGAGTTTTTCTTTTAGTTTAGCCATATCGAGAACTGACAATTGGCTCAATTTTTCTACGAGTTCGTCTAAATTGTGACTCATGGGTTGAAATCTCCTAAATCTTTAACTTTCACTTTGTTTTTCTGAGAGCGGACCGGCAATAGCGGCTTCCATTACGGACAGCATATAAGACATCGGCGAAGTAAACAGGCCGATCATCATCGCTCTCATGTCATTCATTCCTGGCAACTTGGAGAGCATCTCTACTTCCGCGCCCGGCATCATTTTTCCATCGATCTTTCCGAAGAGAACCTTCAGTGTATTCGCATTCTCTTCAGAGAATTTGAATACGACTTTTGCAGGTTCCATCGCATCAGGTTGGTTTACGAACACAACGCCAATGTGGCCAGATAAAAGAGACTCGTCGAGTTGAACGCCTGCTTTTTCAGCAGCTTTCACGAACACTCGTTTACGAACAACTTCGAAGAGGCTTCCCTGTTTCCCTAATTGGTTTCTCAGGCTCCAAGAAGCATTCGGCTCTAATTTCTCGTAACATGTGACGATCATTCCTGTGGAAGCGTCGATTTTCTCGACGATTTCATTCAGAAGGAGTTGTTTTTCTTTTCTCATCTCAATCTCCTTATCCTACGCTGATCGATTGAATATCGATTTTCAAACCAGGACCCATTGTTGAAGAGAGGTATAAACTCCTCAAAAAAGTTCCTTTAGCGCTGGCGGGTTTAGCTCTTGCAATCGCATTCAGCAGCACACTGATGTTTTCTACGAGGCTCGATGCTTTGAAAGAAATTTTGCCAACAGCGTTGTTGACGTTGCCGGTTTTATCGACTTTGAATTCGATTTTACCTGCTTTCACTTCTTTCACAGCTTTTGCGACATCGGTAGTTACAGTTCCAGCTTTAGGAGTAGGCATCAGTCCGCGGGGGCCTAATACTTTACCCAATTTACCAAGCTCTCTCATCATATCTGGCGTCGCGATCAGGGCAGAGAAATCGGTCCATCCGCCTTTGATTTTTTCGACAAGCTCATCAGCGCCAGCAAAATCAGCGCCTGCTTCGAGGGCCTCTTTTGCTTTATCCCCTTTTGCGATGACAACGAGGGTCACCTTCTGTCCTGTACCGTGGGGCAAAGAAACAGTGCCTCTCACTTGCTGGTCAGATTTTTTAGGGTCTACGCCGATGGTCAGCGCCAAATTGAGCGACTGATCAAACTTTGTGGGTGGGCATTTTTTCAAAAGCTCAACAGCTTCTTCAAGCTTGTAGACTTTAGTGCGATCGACGATCTTGTCGATCTCTTTCATTCTTTTTGAACGATGCGCCATCTTAATCCTCCACGATATCTACGCCCATGGAGCGAGCAGTTCCCATCACCATCATTTCAGCTGCTTGAAGAGAAGCGATTCTCATATCTTCAGCTTTCATTTTGGCGATCTTTGTCACTTGGGATTTTTTCATTTTACCAACCTTATCGCGGTTGGGAACTTTGGATCCCGATTCGAGTCCCAATTCCTTCTTGATCAAATTTGATACAGGAGGCTTCCGGGTGATGAACGAAAACGTCTTGTCTGAAAAGACACTGATCACGACGGGGAGAACATCACCGGCCTGATCTTGCGTTTTCGCATTGAATTCCTTACAGAAAGCCATGATGTTAATCCCGGCGGATCCAAGGGCTGGGCCGATGGGGGGCGCTGGGTTGGCTTTTCCTGCAGGAATTTGCAGCTTAATGGTTTTGACTAACTTTTTTGCCATTACTTTCCTTATTTGAGTCTTTGCGAGAAAATTTCTTTTCTCTCCCCATTATCCCGCATTCTCAGCGGTAGACTGTTCTACCTGCCAGAATTC
Organism: uncultured bacterium; assembly: GCA_964540255.1. GTDB lineage: Bacteria > Chlamydiota > Chlamydiia > Chlamydiales > SM23-39 > REEB52. Next base: position 1,443 of record CAZIML010000136.1, on the reverse strand, counting down.
GAGATCGTCGACTCGCGTATCTCGTCCGAAGATCGAGACCATTACGCTGAGGCGACCTTTTTCGTGGTTTACTTCGGTCACGGTACCGACGAAGTTTACGAAAACTCCATCAGTAATCTTGACCCGGTCGCCCACGTCGACCTTATGCTTCTGGACGATCCCTTTTTGCCGATCTTCCAATTCTTTCATGATGTCGCCCACTTCTCTTTCGGTGAGAGGAGTTGGTTTCTCTCCGCCTAAGAAGTCGATTACGCCTGGGGTATCTTTGACATAAGCCCAAGCTTCATCATTCAAATTCATTTTGACCAACAAGTAACCGGGCCACATCCGTTTTTCGCTGATCTTTTGTTGACCCCGCTTCACTTCGGAGACGTTTTCAGTCGGAATCAGTATTTCGACGATATCATCGGCCAAGCCTTTGGCTTGGAGGAATTCTTCAATCGACTTTTTAACCTTTTTCTCGTGACTGGACATCACCTGAACGACGTACCATTTATGCATATCATCTACCCAAAAATCATTCGAACCATGTTACTTGCTAAATCGAGCACGCCGCGGATCCCTAAATCGACCGCGTAAATTGTCATCCCGCACAAAAAGGTGGCTATAATGACCGCCTTGGTACAAAAAATGAGCTCTTCTTTCGAAGTCCAAGTCACTTTTTTCAGTTCGTTTTGAACTTCTCTAAAATAACTTAATTTTTTTTCACTACCTGCAGACATTTTTGCCTCTTTTAATACTTCAGCGTTCAGCCTTCAGCCTTCAGCGTTCGAGTGCGGAGGGATTTGAACCCCCGACCGGCGACTTTGGAGATCGCTGCTCTACCAGCTGAGCTACACACCCAAAAGAAAGGGGGGAAGCTCCCCCCCTCGCTACTTACTTAACAATCTTAGAGACTGTTCCAGCGCCGATGGTTCGGCCCCCTTCGCGAATCGCGAAGCGCATTCCCTCTTCCATAGCGATCGGGTGGATCAACTCTGCAGTGATCTCCACGTTATCGCCTGGCATCACCATCTCGGTGCCTGCTGGGAGCTCAACAGTTCCTGTTACGTCTGTTGTGCGGAAATAGAACTGAGGTCTATAACCAGTGAAGAACGGCTTGTGACGGCCCCCTTCATCTTTATTCAATACGTAAACAGTTCCTTTGAACTTAGTATGCGGTGTGCATGTGCCTGGAGCTGCGAGAACCATTCCCCGCTCTACGTCGTTTTTCTCAATGCTTCGGAGAAGAGCGCCGACGTTTTCGCCTGCGAGAGCTTCATCCAAAATCTTGTTGAACATTTCAAGACCGGTCGCAACGGTGTCGCGTGTTTCGCGAATACCGACGATTTGGATCTTGTCGTTGACTCGGATCTTACCGCGCTCAACACGACCTGTCACTACAGTACCCCGTCCAGAGATTGAGAAGACGTCCTCAATCGGCATCAGGAAGGGCTTATCCAC
>CAZIML010000135.1:0-5281 GCA_964540255.1 uncultured bacterium | reverse complement strand
GACCTCCCCCGAAACGGGGCCCCTGTGGTCAGCGGCGCCGCGACTCCATTTTGATCCATTTTTTTCCCCTCGCGGAAATGTGTTAAAAAGAAACTTTTTTGACTCCCTGAATGAGAACTGAAATGTTGAAATTATTAACCAGTGCCAATCGCTAATTCGGAGATCATGCCAAGAGTGATATATACACATCGTGATTCAAAAATTGGTTTTGTCCGGCGTCGGCTTTTCCTCATATTTTTCGTCCTCACTTCGGTCCGTGCCTCTGGCACTGTCCCTCGTTCCGGCCGAAAAATCTGAGGAGCCTCCTTGGCCAAAACCAATTTTTGAATCACGATGTGTATAACATTTCTTACGCGAGGAAAAGAAATGAATCAAAATGGAGTCGCGGCGCCGCTGACCACAGGGGCCCCGTTTCGGGGGAGGTCCGACGGCGGGAGGAACAACCTTCTCCCTCCGAACCTCCTTCTTCCTCTCTCTGTGCGATCTCCTTTACTCCGTGTCTCTGTGGTTAACCGATCAGACCCAAGCGAACTCTGTTCGCGGGTGGTAGGAAAATTCACACAAAAACTTCCCTAAGACAATCCAGAAGCTCTGATCCGCTCAAGGAGTTTTTTGGAGGGGGCGTCGTTTCCCCCTAGGAGGCGATCGGCCTCTTCAAAAAGGGGGGCCGCCTCGGTGAACTGATGGGCGAGATAGGCGTCAAGCCCTCTTGAATAGAGGGAAAGCCCTTTTTCGATCGATTCGGAGGTTTCGTTGAGGAGGCCAAATAATTCATAGACAACGAGTGGACGGGTCCTCCCTTCTAAAAGCACCGAGTCGATCGGGCGGATGAGAAAGGCCCCTTTCACCTCTTCCGCCGTTGAAGGGCCGATCAATATTTTTGTCCCATAGAGCTTGTTCAGTTTTTCTAAACGAGAGGCAATATTGATCGCATCGCCAATCGCCGTATAATCGAGCCGCTGGGTCGAGCCAAAATTCCCCACCATCGCAACTCCCGTATTGATCCCAATCCGAAAATCTAAGGGAAAATTGGAACTCAATCGCTTTTTGATCGCAAGAGCGGCTCGGCAAGCGGATATCGCAGGGTCTGGGATCGGTTGGGGAGTCCCCCAAAGGGCCATCGCCGCATCGCCGATGAATTTATCAATCATCCCTTTTTCAGAGTCCACTGCATCGGTCACCGTGGTCAAAAATTCCCCGAGAATATGCACCACTTCATCTGAAGGGAGCGCTTCTGCCATCGAAGTAAAATGGGCCAAATCGATAAAGAGAGCGGTCACCGGTTTCTTTTCAGCCCCCGGCTTGGCAGCTTGCCCCGAATGGAGCAGCTTTTTTACGATATCTACCGGAATATACTTGGAAAAAGATTCCAACCCCGCCTTCATTTTATGAAGCGCGTGGTTCATCATGTTCAATTCACGGATCCGATAGATCAATGAATCAACGCTTCGATCGTTGAAAATCATTTGACCTGCCTCGTCCATCTCTAAGGCCATCTCTTTCAATCTTTCCGATACTTTCCCGAAAAAAAGGGCGGTTACTGTGAGAAAGATCGCAGTAAAAAAAAGGCCCACTGCAAGAGAGCGGCCTGCATGGCTTCGGATCGGCTTGAGAAAGTCATTTTCATGAATGATCGTGATGATTTTCCAATCGATCCCCAAATCCTTAGGGAGGCTTACGGATGAAAAAATTCGCCGTTTTGTATAGGCGTCCGATTCGAGATATCGTTGAAGAGCCGCCACATCTTTGATCGATGATTCAGCAACGAGCGCTCCGTCAGGGGTCACAATATACACGCTTCCCTCTTTCCCCACTTTTAATGTGTGTAAGAATTGAGAGAGGAGATTGACTTGAAAATCGACCGCCCAGTAGCCGTCTATTCCCTGATTTCCTGGATGAGCTAGCACATATGTGAACCCTTTGGCGCCTGTTTCAGCAAAATCGTAAACCTCGGACCATCCTCCTTCGGGATGGGCGAGCGCATTTTTCCAAAAAGGACGTTTGCGCGGGTCATAGTTACTTGCAACGGTCTCAAAGAGGATCCACTGGTGGTTCGGACCGATCCGGTAATTTTCCTCCTTTGTTTTCTCTTGATCAACCACACGAAAAGTGGCTTGAAATCCCTGTTCTTCCCTGAGCACGCCATAAAAAGTGCCGTCGGGCTTAAAGTAATAGGCTGTGACAAATTCAGGATTTTCCTTCAGCATTCGATAGCAGATATCAAAAATCGCCTCAGAGCTGGATAATAAAAGCTGCTCCTCAGCAACAAGCCCATCGACCATTTTCAAAGTGGCCGGAGCGTTTTCAAAATAGGCGACCACCGCTTCTTTCGCATTGAGGGCAGCCTGGTCGCCGATCTTTTCCCAAAGAGTATAAATCTCTTTTTTCGCTTTCGAATAAGCGGGATATCCTGCAATTCCAAGGCAAATGAGGACGATGATGAAGGCTGTGGTAAGAACAGAAACAACAAGCGTTGTTCTTAAGGGAAAAGTGCGGTAAGACTTATTGAAGTGCATCTCCCGTTTTGTAAGGGAGATCGCCTCAATAAGTCAAGAGGTCATTGATCGCCGAAATAGGGATGGTCGGGGTCGATCTGCTCGCGTGGAAGGGTGGGAGCTGGAGGTCGAGGCTCCAAAGCGCTAGCTGCCGCATCCATCACCTGTTGTGGCAAGGCAATCACAGCCTCTACCGCCATTTGAGGTGCGTCCCTAAACACCACGTGTCTCGCAGTCACGGCCGCTCGCTGCAATTGATCCCGAGCATGAGCTGCCGCATCTAATACAGGCTCCGCCATTTCGACCGCCCGCTCGGTCAAATCAATCACCCCTTGTGAGACCGCAGCTGAGACGCTGGCCGCGGCTCTCATCGCATTCGACAATGCGGCTGAAGCTCTCGACGCTAACGTAGAATCCAAAGGCAAAACCTCAACTTCCCTTGGCATCTCGAATCGAGCACTATCGTCAGGCCTTAGTTGAACAGCCATAATTAATCTCCTTTTATATTTTTAACCAGATCATTTTATTCATAATGATTAAATAAACAAAATACAAATAAAAAGTATACGAAACTAAATTTTACATTAATATATCTACAAAGAAAAACTTCGTTGTTTAATGTAGACCTTTCTTGTATAATCCCTCCCATGCAAACCTCCGAATTATCCTCTTGCTTCAGAAATATTGAAGGTTCGATCGATCGATACTTTGATTGGAAATCGTCCTCATTGTGGATAACGGCGTTAAAGATCATCTCCTATGCAACGATTGTGATTCCATTAGCAGCGCTTGCCCTGAAGGGATGCTGCCGGATGCTGAATGGAAGAGCCATCCCCGGCGCTCCCCTCCTTTGCTCAGCTAATCCACTGCCGATGGCAAAGCCATCCGCTCCAGGAGACTCAATCAGCAAGGTGATCCAAAATACGCCTCCCTTTGCGGGGTACAAGATCGGCCGGGGAACTCCCTTCCCAAATACAAATTTAACGGCTCTTACCGTCCGCCCTAACAATCTTTTTTTTGACGCTCTTTTTGGCCCCGGGGCGACCACCCGCCCAGGCTCTAAAGAATTTTTCCGACTCCTCGGAAGTCCCATCGAGAATCGAAAAAGAATTGTGGATCACCCGAATGACGTGATTCGATTTTCAGCAAATGGAGTTGGGGGAGAAATTCGGCATAAAAATCAACGGGCTGTGAATATCCCCGACCTCGCTGCAATTTATGGAGGAAACACTTTTGAGATTTCCTGCCAAGAGTTAAGAGAAATGCTCGACAGCCATACAGTCATTCTCTCCCCTCTCATGCCGATTGGATTTTATCTTGCTATTAAGAGTGATCTGAAGAGAGGGAACCATTATGCTCTTCCAGGAAACGATCAAAAACCGTTGACACTTCGAGAGTTGTTTGGCTTCTTCTGCCCTCATGTTCTAGAAAACTATAAAGAGTACGGATTTGCCTCTGAGCAAGAGGCAAACCAGATGCTTGATTTAACGATCTATCAAGCGGGCGCCCTTGTGATGAAAAGAGAAGATTGGCGCATCTTTCTTAACCAAGATGGGAAAATCCGAGATCGAAAAGTGGGAGAGAAAGATTCGATCCGTTTGATCAACGGGTGCGGAATCCGAGGTCTAAAATCTATCCAAAGCCCGTTAAACCGTCCGATTTTGACCCAGATGTTCTCTACCGCTCTTCAGGCCGCTGAAAAAGATTTTCTCGTCATGCCGGCTGTGGGAATGGGGGTTTGGGGAGGCGATCCAGATCTTTATTGGAGAGCCTTCCTCGATGCTGTTGCTGCAGATCAATCTATGATCGAAAAGATCTTCATCAACCCGGGCCACCAACCGACAAAACAGGCTGGCAAGCATAAAGGGGCTGCAGGAGAAGAGTTCGGGGCGATCCTCAGTGAATACAAAACCCGTTTTGCTCATGATTCGAAAGCTCTTGCAAACTTGAATAAGATCGTCAATTTATTCAGTGAAAATAGCGACCTTCTCTATTTGAGCCAAAACTTGAAAGGGGCCCATCCAGATAAGATCGTCTCACTTTTCAACGCCTCAGATCCCGATGTGACTCTTGGAAGAGTCGTGGGACAGTATGCGAACAATCTCGACCACCCATCTACCACTGAAGAGAACTTCACAGCTCTTGGAACAAATGGTCTTTGCTTCGAAGAGATGACGGGAGTTCTTGAGGATCGATCCCGCATCATCCAACGGTAGCGCCGCTCTTCTGCAGCCGGGCCAACGTTCCTTTCTCTACTTCGCGTCGGTAGCAGCGGTAGCAGGCGGGAAAATATTTCTCCTCAGCGCCAAGCTCTACTGATGGACCCTCAGAAGTGGCTAAGCCATTCACGTGCTTTAAATTCATGATCGACTTTCGATTGCAATAGTGGCAAGTGGCCTTCACCTCTTCGATCGAGTCAGCAAGCTCCATCAATCGCATCGATCCTTCAAAAAGACGGGTCTTAAAATCGGTTCGAAGGCCGTAGCAAATGACCGGAATGTCCAACTCTAATGCAATCATCCGAAGAGCCTCGATCACTTTAGCACCGAGAAACTGAGCTTCGTCGACGAGGATGCAGCTCACCCCAGCATAATCGATCCCTTTGAGAGAGTGTTCATCGACGATAAGGAGATCAGCCTGCATTTCTAGACCTGCGCGCGATTTGATCCGATCCCGTCCAAAACGGGTGTCGAGGTTGGGCTTCATCAGGACGATTTTCTTTCCCTGCTGCCGATAATTATGGGCAACTGCGAGCAAGTTGAGCGTTTTAGCGCTTCCGACGGTTC
>CAZIML010000134.1:0-5450 GCA_964540255.1 uncultured bacterium | reverse complement strand
GGTGGCGGCTTCTAGTCGACCATAAAGCTTCTGCCTTTAGGCAGGAGTTGTTTACTGTAGTTTCAACGATGCTACCGCGATTATTGCAAAAAGGAGGCTTATAATCCAGAACCGGATTACAACTTTTGTTTCAGGCCATCCTTTATATTCAAAATGGTGATGAAGAGGGGCGCACAAAAAGACCCTTTTTTTATTTCGATATCTGTAGCTCAACACTTGTAAAATGACCGAGAGGGCCTCCGCGACAAAGATCGCTCCAGCGATGGCCAAAATGAGCTCTCTGCAAAGCAACACCGACGAGACGCCGAGAATCCCTCCTAGGGCGAGCGATCCGGTATCCCCCATGAAAACTTGGGCCGGATATCCATTGTACCAAAGAAAGCCGAGAGCCGCCCCTGAGAGAGAAAAAAGGTAGACGGCGATCTCCCCGCTCCCCTCGATGTATAATATGTGGAGGTAGCGGGCCAAATCGATATGGTTGGACAAAAAGGCAAAAAGAGCCACCACCATCGAGACCATCACTAAGCAGCCAGCCGCAAGACCGTCGAGCCCGTCGGTTAAATTCACCGCGTTTGAAGCGCCGGTGATCACCACCATGATGAATAAGATCGCAATCAGGGTGGGCATTTGGAAGAGGGGATCTTTTAAAAAGGGAACGTAGAGGAGCTTTGTGTATTCATCGACGCTGAGAGTTTTTGAGTGGATCCTTTTTCCATCAGCGATTTGCTCTTTGGCAGTCGGAGCGCGCAAGATTTCATCGCCAGATAGGGCCTCTGTGAAGGGAGGAACGAGAAGATAAAGGGCGACGAGCCCAGAAAAAAGGAGCTGGACAGCCATTTTCTTTTTTCCCTTCAGCCCTTTGCTGTTTTTGAAGCGGAGTTTGAGATAGTCGTCAGCAGCGCCGAGAGTCCCCAAAATGATTGTTGTGAAAAAGAGGATCCAAGTGAAGATATTCGTTAAATCCATCCACAGCAAAAGAGAAACTGCCATTGAGAATAGGATTAAAATCCCTCCCATTGTGGGAGTGTCTTTTTTCTTTCCGTGGAGTTCTGCTAAAAGAGGAACCTCTTCAACGCTCCGGATCGGCTGTCCAATTTTGAGCTCGTAGAGTTTTTTGATGAAACGAGGGCCCAAAACGATTGTCAAGAGAAGAGCCGTGCCGGCGGCTAAAATCATCCGAGTTGAAAAATAGGTGAAGGCCGTCGGCACTTTGAAATGGAGCCACTCGAGCCACTGAACGAGAAATAAAATCATAGGTTACAGCAAGTTGAAAAGTGTTTCCATTTGTACGACGCGAGACGCTTTGACAAGAACAACATCCCCCGGGCGCATCAGATTTTTGAGCCGCTCCGCTAATGCCTTAAGACGCAAATAATGTTCCGCTGGTTTTTTCACCTCTTGGAACGCCTCATATATTGGCGCCGCCTCTTCTCCAAAAACGAGGAGATGGTCGACCCATTTTTGGGCAAAATGGCCCACATCGCGGTGGATCTGATCTGAATCGGGCCCCATATCGACCATCATCCCAAGGACCGCGATCCGCTTTCCCCCCTCTTTCGGTTCTGGCAAGTGGGCAAGAGCCGCCTTCATCGAATCGGGATTTGCATTATAGGCATCGTTGATGAAGAGAACTCCCTCTTTTTCAAATTGTTCGAAGCGCATTTTGGGAAGTTTTAATTTTGCCACCTGTTGATTGATCTCGTCCCACTCCATTTTCATCTCTCTTGCAACACATACGGCCGCTAAAAAGTTGTGGAGGATATGGGCTTGTTTGTAGGGGGGGTCGAAACGATAAGCCCTCACTCCCCTCTCATCGAGGAAATAATCTTCTGAAAGAAAATAATCGGCCGTTCGGTCGTCGAGGGAAAAACTCACCCGCTCTCCTCCCAATTTTTCCATCGCTTCGGGAAATTCCTTCAGTCCGTGGAAGAAAATCTTTTTCTTCGTTCTCGGATGGGAAAAAATCTCTACTTTTCCATTCGCAATATCGACCACGCCTCTTGGGAAAAAAGCCACATGGACTGGAGCCACCTTTGTGAGAACGGCAATATCAGGGGCAGCAATTTGAACTAATTTTCCAATATCTCCCGGCTCGCTCATCCCCATTTCAACGACCAACACCTCTTCTTCCCCTGTCCGGTTCAACAACGTGATTGGATAGGTGAGCTTTGTGTTATAATTGAAGGGAGTTTTTCCCACCTTGAATTTTCCCTCTAAGAGAGTCGCCGTAAATTCTTTCACGGTCGTTTTACCGAGAGAGCCCGTGATCCCGACGATCACCGATTTGCACTCCTCCATAAATTTTCGAGCCAGCTCTTGGAGAGCCGCCACTCCGTCATCCACCCGAAGGAGGAGGAGCTCATGATCGGGCCCCGAATAGGTTTTCGAAACAACAGCGGCAACAGCACCCCGCAACTTCGCGTCAGCCAGGTAGTTATGCCCGTCTACCTTAGCTCCCTTGAGGGCAAAAAAGAGGTTCCCCTCTTCGATCACCCGACTATCTATTTGATAGCCAGTTACTTGCGCATTTACATTAGATTCGATTCCCAGAAATTGGGAGATCTTATGGATCGAAACATTTCTCATAACGGCTCCTGGAGAAGGGAATATATACCCTTTTTTCTAGAATCAGCGCAATACGGTATTTCATGTAACTATAAATTAACAACTTACGAAAGTGTTACAGAAAATTTAAAATAAACACAAATAATTGATTTTCAATCAAATATATGATATAATTAATGAAAAAGGATTATAAACCTATATGGTTACATCAACCCAATCAGCTCCCTCCTCGCCGAGAGCGCGCGATGATTCCTCTCTTCAGGAATCGAAGGGAGTGTCCATTTTTCACACGGCGGCTGACGGAAGCGTGTATCAAATCACCCTCTACGACGATTCTTTCACACACGAAGCGCTCCGGAAATCGGCAAAGACAATCTTGGGATTGTTCGATGTCAGCCAGCTTGACGTGAATGAAAAACTCGATTTTGAAGCCGCCGAGGAAGGACTCAAAGTGAGGGGGGATGTTGATGAAGCCACTATTGAGACTGAAGGGGCAAAAAAATTCTCTCAGATTTTGAGAAGTGAAGAAAATCGAGACGAGCAACTCAAACAATTTGCTGAAACGTGTCAAAAAACAGAGAGCGTCGCACAAAAAGCGATTGCCGCCCTCCCTGAAACAAATGAAGCTACACCTTCGGTTTCTCTTCCCAGAATGCAGGGGCTTGTCAATATCGGGAACAGTTGCTTTTTAAACGCTACTCTTCAATTCTTTCCCCAAGAAATCCGACAAGAACTTTTGAAATATCCCGAAGCATTTGGATCCCAGGGAAAGAATCACCCCCTCTATCGGATATTTGAAAAATATGAGAATGGGGAACCAATTGTCAGGGATGACTTAAACAACGTGCATCAATTAACGGGTGTTCATTTAGGAGAACAAACAGATGCGCACGAAGCGTTTTGCTCCCTCGTTCGATTGATTGATCTTGAGTTCTTGAAAAAGCGCCATTCAACCCTTGTTGCGTCAGTTGTAAATCTTTACACCACAAACCTTGCGAAACCTGAAGAGGGCCCATGGATTCGTCATGAGAGACCTACTAGCGCTTCGGATCAAACGCCCGTCACGACCCAACCAGAATTCATTGGAAGTATGGAATTTATTCCCAAAAAGGGAGAGAGGGTCGACGCCCTTCTCAAAGAACAACTGATCAATCAAGAACCGACTGATTTCAAGATCGAAGACAAACAATTGAAAATCATCAAGAAAAACGGATTCCTTCAATGGCCGCAATATCTATTGCTCCGCGTCATGCGAGATCAATTTGACGCAACTGCAAATACAAAGAGCAAAAATGACGCTCCGGTGATCGTTGAAAGAACCCTAACTCCTCCAGAAGGAGCCCTCATAGAAGGCGGGGATAAAAATGCAACCTACAAGTTGATTGGTTTTACGGTCCATATCCCATCAGGGAAATCGACAAACTCTGAAAGGGGTCACTGGGTCGCCTACCGCCTTGAAGGAGAAAAATGGTATCGATTTGACGATGCAAAAGATCCGGAACTCATCGAAAATATGGAGCAGCTGCTCGCCCAAGCCGGCGGAGCCTCGCAGCTCATCTACAAAAATATTAAATAATTAATATAAATTCATTATATTTCAATTAATTGACAATTAGTATATAGTTAATGACAAACTAATATAACTACAATTATGACCATTGTCTTAACTACCAAAGAGCCCTCTTGCACCGTCATCTGCGAATGGAAAGGGGCACGGTATCGTTTGACCTTGAACGATGTAGATCCCTCTATGCGCGAGGCGGTTCAGGCTGCTGCAACCTCTTTTTTCGAGGCCCTCGATTCGAATGGAGATCTCAGCAAAATGGGCAAGAAGGAGCGGATCCCATTTCGGATCACCTCGCAGGGGATGGAGGTCAAAAACAACCCCGTCCATTCTGAAACCGCCCGGAAAATCACTCAAATTTTTTCAAACAAAGATTTGGCGGATCGAAAACGGGAGCTCGCTTCTTTCGGGAAGAAGTTCAATCAGCACCTTCAATTCAGCTGCTCTCTCGCTCTTCAGGAATTGCCTAATGTGGGCAACACCTGCTTCTTCAATTCAGCGATCAATGCGATGGCCCATCCCACCCTTTTCCGTGAGCTTTTAAAGTATCCAGAGGCTTTTATCGCATCAAAAGCGAAAACCGCAGCACTTCAAGATCCCGAAAGCTGGCCCTGCTGCGAGGCCGAAAAAGAACGAACGAGGGAAGCAAAAGCCTATCGACAATACCTTCATCGGAGAGCTCAAGAAAACCCCGCTCTTTTTGAAGGAGGCGCCCACCATCCGTTTTATAAAGTATTACTCAACTACCACGAAGGGTATCCGATCAGTGCGGAAGAGATGCATCATCTTATCGACCGTCTCGTTCTCGATCAAAAATGTACAGAGCAAGGAATTCCGTTCGGTTTGGGCCGCTTTTCAGCCTATGAGCAATTAGATCCCGGAGATACATGGGTCGCTTTGAGATCCCAGATCGATTGCAACAAGATGAAAGAACTGGCCCCTCATCTCGTTTCCTCCAAATCACAGGGATTCAGCACCGAAACGCTGAAAAAAAATCCGGCCGAACAGATTTGGATTCCGATCGAAAACAGCGACGATCAATGTTTCCCAGAAGTTGAAATCGACCCAGCCCAAGGGTTGATCGAGGGGCTCCGAAATCGATTGTATGATGCCGATCCCGATGCAGTTCCTTTAAGAAGAGGAGGAGAAACATTTATCCGGAAGGCCCAAAAAGATATTTTCCAAACGGTTCCCTTTCAACTGATCATCGGGCTGAGCCAAACAGTCTTTGAATGGGATCGGATGAGCAAAAAAGACGCGGCACTTTATCTTGCGACACTGAGAACTACCCTTGAGAAATTGGGGGCTGAAGAACGACCTG
>CAZIML010000133.1:0-5475 GCA_964540255.1 uncultured bacterium | reverse complement strand
ACGTTTTCTAAACCGGAGGCGCTGTCTTTATTGGACCCTATGGATATCATAGTCGAATGAGCGAGCTTGCGATGAATGTCTGCGATTTGATACGGCAAAGGAAATCTTGTAGGGACTGAAGTACTTCCAATAAGATCAATCTTTTTCTCTTAGAAAGAGCTCTGGGGAAATTTCGCGATAGGGCTTAAACACATACTTTTTTATTGGATGTATCCATCATAAAAGAATAGCCAGTAAAGGGACAGGCCAAAGCAGCTCCAAATTTGAAGATGCAAAATGAGATGAAGAGTGTTGGGAACGACACGCCCCCCTCTGGATGGCAAAAGAGAATGAGTATTCCGAAAAATTTTGGCACGTCCTCCAAGAGTAAAGAGAATGAGTATTCCGATATTCTTCAAACCCAGCTTGATTCCCCTGAATCCAATATCCACCTCCAAAATAGGGAATCCACCAAGCGGTAATAGTCCCAAATGTCAGCAATCCATAAATAGCGGTGAAAAGCAACCGGGCCCAGAGGGGCATCGGTGAGGAGGCGAAGAGAAGAGTCACAACGAGAGGAATCAATACTAAGCCTCCATTGATGCAAGACCCGAGGAATCGGAAACGAAACGAATGAGCTTTCCTTAGTGCGGCGAGGTCTGTGAACGGTCGAATCTCCACCCAGTCATGTAGAGTTATGAAGACAAATAGAGCCGATTGGAGGACGATGAAGAAATGGATCATCTTCGAGCCTCCTTGATTTTGCTCTCTTTGTCCCTGCCAGTCTGCCACTCCCCTTGACTCAGTCGATAGAGCACATGTTTTCTTAGCGGATGGCCTTCGGTGAGCTTAGGATGCTCAAAATCATCTTTCGGGTCATGGTGCATCCCGATTCTTTCCATCACACGTCTTGAGCGCATATTCTGCGTGGCTGTGAATGAAACAATTTCACCAAGATGTAGAGTTTCAAATCCATAAGCCAGAGCAGCCTTTGCCCCCTCTGTTGCATACCCCTTTCCCCAATGCTCAAAGGCGATTCTCCACCCCACTTCGACGGCAGGGGTAAAGGGGGCGGAAAATGAGTCTTCTCTATTGAGTCCGATGAAACCAATAAAATCAGCAATGCCAGGAACAGAAACAGCCCACAGTCCCCAACCTTTTTCATCCATTTTGGTTTTGATTCGCTGCGCTAATTGATCACTTTCAGCCTTGGAGAGCGTAGCAGGAAAATACTCCATGACTTTGGGATCCGCATTAAGCGCTGCAAAAGAGGGTAGGTCTTCTTCTTTCCAAGGGCGCAGGATCAGGCGGTCTGTTCTAATTATATTCATAATGAAACCTACTCTCATTTGTACAGAAAGTGTTTGCACTTTTCCAGAATATAGACATCATGAGTCCAGCTAATTTCTGTCAGCGGTGCTGGCAGTTTGTATTATCTCGATATGAAAGATTGTAAAAGCATGGCATAAACCCTGCTTGGGTGATTTAAGGAAACCTAACACTACGGCTCGTTTACGGCAGGAAGCTTTTTCTAATGCCGATTTCAGTATTATTTTTTATAGAGAAACTCCGGGTGTTTGATTCGAACAAACGACCAATGGATTAACAGTCCACTGCTCTACCACTGAGCTAACCCGGAACAAAAAGAAGAATCATCATAAATTTGATTCCCTTTTTTTTGCAAGTGATTTTCCTTGAGCTTGAGTTGCTTTGGTGCTAAAATTTTTTCACTATGGATGAACCTCTCAGCGGATATGTCGATGCAATCGTCTTTGCCCAACCCGAAAATGGGTTCACCGTCGCCCGTCTCAAAGAACCTAAAAAAAAGGATCTCACCGTCATCGTCGGCTACCTCCCAGGTATTCAGGCAGGCGAAAATGTGGTCTGCCAGGGAAACTGGAAAAATCACCCAGCCCACGGTCGCCAATTCGAGGTGACCGAATATACGGTCGAATCGCCTAGCGATATCATCGGAATCCAAAAATATCTCGAATCAGGCCTCGTAAAAGGGATCGGCCCCGCGTTTGCCAAGAAAATTGTTGATAAATTCGGAGCTGAGACGTTGGAGGTCATCGACAAAACCCCTAACCGCCTCTATGAAATCGAGGGGCTGGGGAAGAAAAAGATCCGCCAGCTGAAAGAGTGTTGGAACGAACAGCGCTCCATTAGAGAGGTCATGGTCTTCTTAAGAGCCCATGGAGCTAGCCCCGGATACGCTCAAAAGATTTTTAAGCAATACGGGGACGAGAGCATCGCAAAAGTAAAGCAAAACCCCTATCAATTGGCTAAAGAAGTGACCGGGATCGGCTTCAAATTGGCCGATTCAATTGCCCTAAAGCTCGGGTTCGCTCTCCACTCGGGAGAACGGCTAGCGGCAGGAATCGAGTTTGTCTTGTGGGAACTGGCGAATGAGGGACACACTTGCTTCCCGTTGGTTGATTTCTTGCCGATCGGCGCCAAAATGCTCGAGGTAGATGAGGCGCTGGTTGAAAAAAGCGTCCGCTCTTTGATCAACACCCAACTGGTCGAAAAAGAGGGAATGATCTGGCTAAAACCTTACTTCGCCTATGAACAGGGAATCGCTAAAGATCTTTTGCGCCTCATCAAGGGCAAACAGGCGATCCGTTCGATCGATGCAGTGAAGGCAGTCGAGTGGGTCCAGGAAAAGCTGTCGATCCAGTTCGCCGAGCAGCAAAAGCAAGCCGTCATCCAAGCCCTCACCGACAAGATTCACATCATCACCGGGGGGCCAGGAACGGGGAAAAGCACAATCACAAATGCGATTTTGGCAATCAGTCACAAATTGACCGACAAGATCATGCTGGCGGCTCCGACGGGAAGGGCGGCCAAACGGATGACCCAGATCACCCACAAGATGGCTTTTACAATCCACGCTCTTTTAGAAATGGATTTTGCCTCAGGGGGATTCAAACGGGGGAAGGACAATCCTCTCGACTGCGATTTGTTGATCATCGATGAGGCGAGCATGATCGACACTCCCCTCTTATTCCACTTACTGAAGGCAATCCCGAGCAAGGCAAGAGTTCTCTTCGTGGGAGATATCGATCAACTCCCGAGCGTCGGTGCGGGAACGGTATTGCGCGACTTGATCGGTTCAGGACACATTGGAGTCACTTGCCTGACCGAGATTTTTAGGCAGGCCAAGGGATCAAAGATCATTACAAATGCCCACCGTATCAATCACGGGGAATTTCCTGAAATCAATACCCCCGAACGGAGCGATTTTCACTTCATTTCTGCAGAAACCCCCGAGGCGATCCAACAGGTGATCCTTCAGCTCGTGTCGACTGAAATCCCCCGCCTTTGGCGTTACGATCCCATCGACGAGGTGCAAGTCCTTTCTCCAATGAAAAAAGGGTTGATCGGGGCTGAGATGCTCAACGATGCGCTCCAAAACTTACTCAACCCCAGCGACAAGCCCGTCTTTCGAATGGGAAGGCGTTTTCACCTCTCCGACAAAGTGATGCAGTTGAAGAACAACTACGATAAAAATGTCTACAACGGTGACATTGGGAGAATCGTTCAAATCTCAGCGGAGGGGATGGTAGTTCGCTTCGATGACAAAGAGGTGGAATACGATCTCACCGATTTAGATGAGCTGATTTTGGCTTATGCCACCTCGGTTCACAAATACCAAGGGAGCGAATGTCCCTGCGTCGTCATCCCGATCCATACAAGCCATTTCAAGCTCCTCCACCGCAATCTTTTGTACACCGCAGTGACTCGAGGAAAAAAACAGGTCTATCTGGTCGGTTCGATGAAGGCGATCGGGATCGCGGTCAACAACAATCAAGTTCAAAAGCGGTACACAGGTCTTGAAAAGGCGATTCAAGAGATGGCCAAAGTGTACCACCCAGAAACACATCATCAAATGGAGTTTATGTGAAAACGATTCTCTTCTTGTTAACAGTCACTTTTCCCCTTCTGGCTCAACTCAATATGCTGGTTTTTGCCGGGAGCACGCGAGACGATTCATACAATAAGCAATTGGCAGCTCTTGCAGCGGATGTGGGAAAGGAAATGGGGGCAAATGTGACGCTGATTGATTTAAAAGACTATCCGATGCCTTTCTATGATGCCGATGTAGAAAAAAAGGGGATGCCGAAACAGGTGAAGAGGTTTCGGGATTTGATGATCCAAAATGACGCAATCGTAATCGCTTCCCCTGAGTATAATGGCTCAGTCTCTGGTGTCTTGAAAAACGCGATCGATTGGGCTTCTCGGAGCGAAGAAGGGGGACCTTCTACCGAAGCTTTTAAGGGGAAGAAATTCGCCTTAATGAGCGCGTCTCCAGGAAGAGGGGGCGGTGCAAGAGGGCTGGTTCACCTTAAAACCATCATCGAAAACGTGGGAGGGACTGTGCTGCCCGATGAGATCTCAGTTCCCAACGCTCACACCGCTTTTGATAAAAAGCATCTCCCGGAACTGAAAAAGGATATCCAAAGCGAATTGAAGCCACTATTTAAGTAATTACCTTATTATAAGCATGTTAAGAAAAGTTTTCCTAAATATGTACACATAGTGTATACTTGAGGTTAAAGGAGAGTTTTATGGCACACCCAATTCAAAAACGAATTCATCAACACGGGGGAAGTAAAGCGCTTGATCTGCCCGCCAGTTTTATCAAAAGATTATCGTCTGATGTTGTTTTTATAGAAGAAAAGGAAAACTGCTTAATCATTCGCCCCCAAGATAATCTAACGGCGATGGAAACTGACCCTCTTTTTTCTAAGTTCATTCAGAGCCTATGCATCGATGCTCTAAAACATCCAGAAAAGCTGAAAGATATTGAGACAGTTTGGGACGAGGAATGGGAAGATCTCTTAGATGGTGTTTCGGATGAAGAAGAATAACTACCTTTTGAAATGTCACAATTTCTATTCTTCCCGCACCTCTGAACTCAAGGTGCAAGTTAAAATGCTTAAAGAGTCGCTGCCCCGAGAGCAATACATTCAACATGAAGTAGTAAAATTTGCAGCTCGCTTAAAAAAAGCGACTTTTGACATCATCCCTGAAGATCCAAATAAGCCTGAATACTACTTACATGGAGACCTTAAGGGTTACCGAAGGTATAAACAGGGATTAAAAAGATACCGTTTATTTTTCACTTTTTCAAATACCCCTCCCCTAATTTTGTATTTATACATTAATGACGACAAACATTTAAGAAAAGAGGGAGATAAAAATGACCCATACGAAGAGTTTAAAAGACTTGTGAAACGGGGATCATTTTCACCCAATCCTCACGACCCAAAATTGGCTCTGTGGATTCATGAGTTAGAGAACTTTTCAAACGTGCAAATTTAAAATAAAAATCGATTGAACTCTTAAGAAAATAATCTTCTTTTTTTGCTGGAACGCTCAAGCTTGAGAAGCTGATCAAAGCTTCTCGTTTCGTTCACCACAATGGCCGACAAGCCAAAGAGGGCGAGAAGATTTGGAAACGCCATGAGGCCGTTCATTATGTTCGCAAAA
>CAZIML010000132.1:0-5502 GCA_964540255.1 uncultured bacterium | reverse complement strand
GACCCTTCAAAAGGGGAGGGGCCTCTTTTCTTTCGAATCCGGCAGGGGGAAGTTTGGCGCCTCATTTCTCCCGTTGTGATGCATAGCGATCTTCTCCACATCCTCTTCAATATGCTCTGGCTTTGGTATTTGGGGCGTCCCGTCGAGCAGCGGATCGGTCCGATGAGAACTCTTCTTCTATCTGTCATTGCAGGCGTGGGTTCAAATACGCTCCAATATTTGATGACCGGCCCCTTTTTCATCGGCTACTCGGGGATCATCACAGCTCTTGCCGGCTTCATCTGGATGAGAGAAAAAAAAGCTCCTTGGGAAGGCTATCCGCTCAATCGATCGACGATTCTTTTCCTCCTCTTTTTTATCGGGGCGATTTTTGTCATCCAACTCGTCTCCTTTTTTATCCAAATTTTTACGACCTATCAATTCGCGCCGAATATTGCCAATACTGCCCATATCGGAGGGGCGCTGATTGGGGCTTACTTGGGGCAGTTTTCATTTTTTGCCCAAAGGATTAAGAAATGAGCTTGCGCGATGTAGTGATCCTCGGCTGTTCAAGCCAGCAACCCACCCGCTTTCGGAATCATGGAGCTTATCTCGTCCGTTGGAATGACGAAGGGCTCCTCTTTGATCCAGGAGAGGGGACGCAGCGGCAATTTATCTTTGCTGACGTAGCCCCTCCCGTAGTCACCCGAATTTTTATCAGCCACTTTCATGGAGATCATTGCTTGGGCGTCGGCTCCATGCTCATGCGGCTCAATCTCGACAAAGTGACCCATCCGATTCACTGCTATTATCCAGCGAGCGGCCAAAAGTATTTTGAGCGGCTCCGCTATTGCTGCATCTACAAAGAAAACATCCATGTAGTCGAACACCCGGTCAAAAAAGAGGGGCTGGTCGAAGATGATGGAAAATTTCGGATCGAAGCGGCTTTTCTCGATCATGGAGTTCAAAATATTGGGTGGCGGATCACCGAGCCCGACACGGTCAAATTCCATAAAGAGGAGTTGAAACAGCTTGGAATCGACGGACCGAATGTTCGGAAACTAGAAAAAGAGGGGAAGCTCCTGGTCAATGATCGATGGGTTCTTCTCGACGAGGTGAGCCATGTTCGCAAAGGGGATGTGTTTGCCTATGTCGTCGATACGCGCCCTTGCCAAGCTGCCGTCGATTTAGCGAGGGGGGCGAAAATGTTTATCTGCGAAAGCACCTACCTCGATGAAGATCGGGCGATGGCTCATGAATACCACCACATGACAGCCAAACAGGCGGCCGAAATTGCTCATGAAGCAGAAGCAAAGACTCTGATTCTAACCCATTTTTCAGCTCGCTACCGCGATCCTGAAGTTTTGGGAGTCGAGGCGAGAACCATTTTTCCAAACACGCTCGTCGCAGAAGATTTGAGAAAATTTCCTTTCCCGAAGTAAAATTTTTCTGATATATTCAGAGTCATGGAAAAGCTCCTCTTTTCATTGGCCATTGCGACTCTAGTTTGGGGAAACCCTGAAGGACCTGCAGTCAATTCGGGAGCTGTGCAGATTCAAGAGATGGGTCCTCTCTTAGAGGTCAAAGCTTCCGATCGCTCCGTGATCGACTGGCACTCTTTTTCGATTGGAGCCGGCGAGACCACCCGATTCATCCTCCCTTCTTCTGATTCGGCCGTTCTCAATCGAGTGACTGGTTCAGAAATCAGCCAGCTCATGGGGCTTTTAGAAGCGAATGGAGCCATTTATCTCACAAATCCGAACGGAATCGTCATTGGAAAAGAGGGGCAAATTTCGGCCGCCTCGTTTTTTGGTAGCAGCCTTCAGTTGAATGTCGACGACTTTTTGAGTGGAAAATCGATCCGCTTTGATGGAGACGCTGTCGGAACGATCACAAACTTAGGACAAATCCGCGCCTCGACTGGCTCGGTCACTCTTCTCTCCCACAAGATTCAAAGCGATGGAGTGATCGAAGCGAAAAATGGAGCGGTGAATCTTCTCTCTGGACACGAAATTTTGATCGATCCGACAGGAGAGAATCTCTTGTTCATCCAAACGGGAATCGAGGGAGAGGGGATCGATGTCCAAGGGACGATTGAGGCGTTGGAAGTAAGGATGGAATCTCAGGGGCCTTACGGGATCGCGATCGGCTTAGGCGATGCGGTCGATGCATCTGTGATCGTGAGAGAAAACGGGAAAATCTATCTCACTGCTCATGACGGGCCATTTAAAATGGACCGGAATAGCTCGCTCGTTGCTCCTCATGGAGAGATCACATTGCTCGGAGAGAGGATCGAATTGATGGATGGGTTGATCGATGCCTCAGGGAATGATGGGGGAGGAACGATCCGGATCGGAGGAGACTATCCTGCGATCGATCAGCTCAGACCTTTGGCTCAAACCAACGTAATTGGAAAAAGTGTGACGATCAAGTCAGACGCGCTGATGAGCGGCGACGGGGGCGATGTAGTCATATGGGGAGAAGAGAGGACCCAGTTCCAAGGATCCATTTCGGCTCAAGCTTTGGGCGAGGCGGGAGATGGAGGATTTGCTGAAATTTCGGCTCGAAATCACCTCATGATGAAGGGACAAGTGAAGTTGAGCGCTCGGTCGGGGAAGACGGGGACGCTCCTTCTCGATCCTTTGACGGTGACGATTGCACCGGGTGTTTCCTCGGGAGGTTCGTTCAGTGGATGCGTGCCCCCGAATACATTCACCCCATCTGGGGGAGATGACGTCATCGCTGACTCTGATTTACAGACCCTTTTGGAAACTTGCGCCGTAACGATCAATAGTAGCGGGAGTATCACGATGGATAGCTGCATTGTGACCCCCGTAGCTCAAAACCTTCTCACACTGATTGCGGCTACGTTTATCGATAGCGCTTTTGCAGTTACAATGAACACTCCATTGACCATGACTGCCGGTAGCTTTATCGTCCTCGACACAGACTTTGGAAACAGCCACACGAGCTCCACCCAGTCAACCACCTGGACTGCCCAAAGCGGCTCGATCGCTCTATCTACTGGGACAGCCATTACAACAACAGGTCCCGTCACTTTTGGGTTGTCTGCAACTCAATCAATTTCCGTGACTGGAGGTTTGTCTGCTGTCCAATTTACAAGCAGCTATGCGGGAGCGACTCCATTCACCGCATTTGACTTCACATCGACGGGAGCAGTGTCAGGCACTTATTCTGGAATCGATATCAATTTGGCGTCCGTGACGGCCACTCGAGGCTCCATTTCAATGACAGGGCAAGGAGGAGACACTGGGAGTTCCAATCGAGGAATTTCTTTGACCAATTGCACTCTCTCTACGAGCCAGGGGAACGTGACTCTTACAGGGACTGGAGGCGGCACTGCAGGGGGGACTGGGAATGTGGGGGTCTATCTCGCCAACTATCTTTCTGATATCAGCATCACTTCTGGAAACGTTTCGATTACGGGCACAGGGGGATCTGGAACCACGGGGAATATTGGCATTCAGTTCGCTCACGCAGGAGTCCCTGTCAATCCTTTGAATATATCCGGCACCGGCACGATTACTTTGAATGGAACCGGAGGAGGCTCTAGCACGGGGAATGATGGGATTCAAATGGCCTCTTTGTGCACGATCACAGCCACTGGATCAGGAACCATTAGCATGACGGGTACAGCTGCCGGAACGAGCCGCAATGGAATCAATCTTGCTGGCGGAGATCTTTCGACAGTCAATGGCAATATGACTCTTTCAGGAGCAGGAGCCTCTGGGAACGGAATTTTAGTTCAAACAATCGGCTCAAACATCACTTCCACTGGATCGGGATCGATCTCTCTCACCTCCACAACGGGCGACATTTTGATCGGATACAACGGAACCGGGGGCGGTGTTGCGTTGGTTCAAGGTTCGGGAACGGGGGGCATCACGATGACCTCTGCTGGAAGTTTATCGATCACTGGGGGCGCCGGGGGAGAGACGAGCACCGTTTCGATCACCGCTGGAGCTGGCGATATCACTCTTCTCGCAGGGACGAATCTGACCTTAAGTACATCGACGGGAGGGATCCCCTCTATTTCCAATAGCGGCACTGGAGCGATCACACTGGTAGCCGATAACGATTTCCCCGTCAGTGGAACAGGAACCGGACAGTTCAATCTTTCATCGACTGGAACACTCACAACAAGCAGTGGAGAGCTTCGGATCTACACGGTCGACGCCTCCCAAAATACGATCAGCGCGGCTACAATCAATGGCCTTGCCTATCCTACCTCTTCCCATGAGGTTTCCGGAGTCTATTATCCGAGCGGTTCATACGTTTCACCGAGCTACACGATCTATTATAAGACTGGAGGGGCTCCGCCCCCTCCGCCTCCGCCTCCTCCGGCCCCAGCTCCCTCTCCTCCCCCTGTTGTCGTTGCAGAGACAACCGTTGCCATTGTGCAGCCCGTTGCGGAACCGGCCCAAATAGCTCAGCAAACAACGATCACCAATCAGCAGCCCACTTCAACGCCAGACACGAAAAAGGGATGCCGCAGCCCTAGCGTTGCAATCCAAGCTCTCTGATCTTCCCTAGCCAATATTCCCCATAGAGTTTTTCCCATTTGTAGGACTTGCCCCTCATTTCTTCATATTTTTCGTTGAGAAAAGATTCACTGATCTCGCTCCAATCATGAACAATCAAGATGGGGAGATCTTCAAAGAGAGGATCCAGCGGCGAGGCGATCACAATCGGAATCGCCCCTTGGATCATCGCTTCCCAGGTGCGGTAGCAATCGATCCCAATCCCGGGCGGGCTGAGGACAAATTTAGATTGAGCTAGATCGGCTAGATAAGGTCCATGTTTTTTGATGTCAGCAAAGAGACAGTAATCGGTATTTTCAAACTGTTTTCGAAGCTCTTGGCGGGAGGGGTGAGTTTCATCAGAGAAATTCAGATAGAGTAAGATAGGCCGAGGCTTCGAAAAAAAGTGGGGCGCAGGATCTGAGAAAAAATGGGAGAGGTCGATCCATTTGTTAGGATTTGGGATTCCTAGGGGAATCAGGCTTAATTTGGGATGATGAACCGTTGCATTTGTCCCATACCAATGAAGGAGTTTTGGGTCGTCGAGGTAGTGTTTAAATCGGTCGGGAATTGAGGAGGGGAACTTATGGGTAATCAGAATGTAAGGATAGGGAATCTGAGGATGAAAATTGTGGAAAAACTGAGGAAGATCTTTTCGATGTACGAAAATAATATCCCCCTGATGAACTTGTTCTGGAATGAATCGAGACCCTTTTTCAAATACATGATCTGCATGATCGCGGAAAAAATCGCCATGAACCCATGCTGCGAGAAAAAACGAGAATAAGGAGAAGATTAGCAGCCTCCTTGGATCGCTCCGCCACCACCCTTGGGCGTAAACTGAAACTCAGATTGGTCTTTTGTTTCCCCAATCGTTGGGCCCGTTGTGGGAGGAGGAGCCGCTTCTTCTTTCGCAGCTGGAGCAGATTCTGAAGCGGGGGGAGGAGGAGTCGTTCCAGCTTCTGGTTTTATTTGAGGTGCT
>CAZIML010000131.1:0-5565 GCA_964540255.1 uncultured bacterium | reverse complement strand
TCTCCTTGAGATGCGCCACCCGGCTGGCTACTTCGATCGGGAGGCTATTTATGGCTATGAGGACGATATTGCCCGTTTTATCTACTTTTCGAGAGCGGCTCTCGAGTATCTAAAAGGGAAAAACGAGCCCATTGACATTCTCCATCTTCACGATTGGCATGTAAGCCTTTGCGCTCCTCTGGTAAGGGATCTTTTTAAAACGGTGAAAGTCCATTCGATCGTCCTTTCGATCCACAATGCTGAGTATCAAGGAAAATGTGCGGCCCACGACTTGGACCAAATCGGTCTGAATGGAGCGAGTTACCTAACCAAAGAAAAGCTGCAAGACAACAATTTAAAATTCCCTCAAACGATCAACCTCTTGAAGGGAGGGATCGTCTATTCTGATGCGATCATCCCCGTCTCCCCCTCCTATGCGCAAGAGATCTTGACTCCTGAGTATGGATTTCATCTTGACGCCACGTTTCGAAAGAGAAAAGAGGCGATCACTGGTATTTTAAACGGAATCGATACGACCCTTTGGGATCCGGAGAAAGATCCCCATGTAGCGGCTCATTATGCAGTTGAATCGATGATCAGCGGGAAGGAAAAAAACCGAGAATCTTTTCCCCTTGATAAGACGAAGAGGCCTTGGGTGGGAGCTGTCACCCGCCTCGTTCCTCAAAAAGGGCCCGAATTGATCGAGGCGGCCATTAAAAAAACTCTCGATTTAGGGGGAAGTTTTCTTCTCCTCGGCTCATCGCCGATGCCTGAATTACAAGCTCATTTCAACCAGTTGAAAGAAAAATATCGGGGAAATCCGCAAGTCTTTCTCCGCTATGAATATGATGAAGCGCTCGCCCACCGGATCTATGCTGCGCTCGATCTGTTGATCGTCCCCTCTCATTTTGAGCCGTGCGGCCTTACCCAATTGATTGGGATGCGTTATGGAACAGTCCCGATCGTAAGAGAGACGGGGGGGCTCAGGGATACTGTTTTTGATTGCGAAGATCCCAAAATCCCGATAGGAAAGCGGAATGGCTTTACTTTCCGTTCGCCCACTCCCGCATCGATGAATCATGCGATTGAAAGAGCCTTTTTGGTTTTCAAGTCAGAGCCCCCGACGTTCAAACTATTGATGAAGCGAGGGATGGAAGCCGACTTTAGCTGGGAGAAGCCGGGAAAGGAGTACCTCAAGCTCTACCGAAAGCTCTTGCTCTCCGAGGTCGACCGAAAAACTGCATTCGCCTAAGGGCCCGTCAAGGAATAATTTCCGCATTTGAAACTGCGTCAAAGCGTTCTGAAATCGCCGATCGTAAGTGGGTTCGTATTGCATGAATACGGACCCACTTACGAAGCCTGCGGTCAACGATTTGAGTGTGCTTTCACGCAGTTTATAATTGGGAACTTATTTCTTGACGGGCCCTAATTGAGCTGATTCGCTTTGTACCAAGCGTCTGGATTTGCTTTGAGTTCTTGGATCATTTTGGGAAGGGTCTTTTCGAGACTGTGTTTCGGACTCCACCCCAATAGAGCTTTTGCAGAAGAGATCTCTAATTCATAGTGATCGTCAGCCAAGTCGATCATCCAAGGCTTGATGAATGGATTTCCAATGAGTCCCAACATCCAGGCCCCGATTTTGGCGATCCGTTTGGGAACGCGCCACGTTTTGAACTCTTTCCCCCGAATGAGACGGGAGATCATCCGCTGCATCTGATCGTAACTGAGGGTTTTATCCTCTCCAATGATCAGCGTCGTCTCCGACGGAAGCTCTTTTCTTTTTCGAACGGCCAGCTCGATCGCATCGATCAAATCGTCCATGTGAAGGAAGGCAGCTCCATGGGTTACATCGCCCGAGAAGAGGCGCGACTCTAATGTATTTTCATAGATCCGCTGGATTTGGTGGCTGATCGGGATCGAATGGCAATGATCGTCATAAACGCCCGCGATCCGGAGAATGACTGAAGAAATCGAGCCTCTCTCTTCATGGATCAACTCTTCTGTGTGCACTTTAGAGAGGGGGTAATCCCAAGTCGGAGCGACGGGGCTCGTCTCCCGAATCGGTTTTCCAGGAAGAGTCGGCGCATGAACGAGCATTGTGCTGGAAAAAAGAAACTGATCCACGTCAAAGGCTTGAAGTTCTTTCAGAAGGCGCCCAGTCCCTTGCACCGTCACTTTTTCATAGAGATCGGAGTGTTGCTGATCGAAGCTATAGTAGGCGGCTAAGTGGATGACCGATGCAATTTTACGCTTTGGAATCTTTTGGAAGGCCTGTCGAACGCTCTCATCCGAAGAGAGATCGATAGCAACTGTTTTAGGGGAGCATACAGCCTTGGGCAGCTCGAGGGGAATCACCTCAAAATCTTTCGACAAGCGGCGAACCACTTGAGATCCGATACGGCCGCAGCCGCCAGTGACTAAAATGAGTTCTTTTTCCATATTTGAGCTTATTTGTGTATCATAAACTAAAAGGCTTTTTTAATATAGATTCGATTCGCGTAAATATAGTCTGCGACAGAAAGAACCGTATAAGCAGCCACAATGGCTACTGCAGAGAACGAAATCTTTTGGAAAAGATCTAATGAGAGATAGCCCATATTGTAGGGGATCATCAAGAGGATGATCAAAAAGGAGGCGACTGCCTGGAGGGTAGCCTTCACCTTGCCGCTGTAGCGGGC
Source organism: uncultured bacterium (assembly GCA_964540255.1). GTDB lineage: Bacteria > Chlamydiota > Chlamydiia > Chlamydiales > SM23-39 > REEB52. The sequence goes on along the minus strand of CAZIML010000131.1, from coordinate 2,908 downwards.
CGCCAAAACAATGCCGCGCATGGCGCAAAGCGTCCTGAGAGTGCTGATGAAGAGATCTCGATATAAAAAGACGAGGACGAGCAAGAGAGGAAGCGCAACAATCCCTTGAGTGAAAGTGAGAAAAAGGGAGATGTGGGTGATGCTATCGGCCATTGGGTCGAGTACTTTGCCGAGATCGGTCACCTCATTCCGTTTCCGGGCAAGGATCCCGTCAAAAAGGTCGGAGCACTCGCAAACGATCAGGAGGAATAAGAGGATGAAGGGAAGCCAGGTCATCGGGATCCCCAGTTTTTCTCTTTCGAGGTAAAGGATCGGGAAGGCAGGGCTTATGAAAATTCTAAGGAGAGTCAGGTAGTGGGCTACGTTCATTTAAAAAAGTTTAGAACAACCGTTAACTTTTTTGCAATGCTAACTGACCGCAGGCGGCCGCAATGTCTTTCCCTTTGGTGTAGCGCCAGGTCACATTGATGTCGGCCTCTTCCAAAATCGAGCGGAAGTCTTCGATCACCTCTTTTTGAGGGCGGTCGAGATTGAGTCCATCGACAGGATTATAGGGGATCAGGTTGACCGTGCACTGCTTTCCCTTGAGGAGCTTGGCGAGCTCTTCTGCATTTTTATAATGATCGTTGATGCCGGCAAGGAGGGTATATTCGTAGGTAATGTCCCGTTTCGTGATCCTTGAATACTCATCGACGGCCATCAACACCTCTTCGAGAGGATATTTTCTCGCATAAGGGATGATTTTTTTTCGAATATTGTGATTGGGGGCGTGGAGAGAAAGGGCCAAATTGACCTTGAGTTCTTCTCCAGCCAGCCGTTTGATCCCCTCGACAACACCGACTGTAGAGACAGTCACACGCCTCTGAGAGATATTGAGTCCTTCGGGCTGGTGTAAAATTTGAATCGCCTTCACAACCGCGTCGTAATTTTCCATCGGCTCTCCCATTCCCATGAAGACGATATGGGAGACCCGCTCCCCTTCCGGCTTCAAAAAGCGGTTGATGTGGAGCACCTGTTCTACAATTTCAGCGGGACTTAAGTTTCTCATGAGCCCCTCTTTTCCAGAGGCGCAAAAGGCGCAGCGAGCGGGACAGCCAACTTGGCACGAAACGCAAACCGTTCTTCGATCTCCCGACATAATTAGAACCGATTCGACGAGTTTTTGATCGGGAAGCTCCCAAAGAAATTTGATCGTCTCGATATCGACCGATTCTTGCGTTTTAACCAACTTCAAAATCGGATAAGAAAAATGTTCCTTCAACTTCTGTCTCAACTCTTTTCCAAGATTGGTCATCTCGTCGAAAGAGGGCGCATCTTTTACATAAATCCAATCGATCACTTGAGCTGCGCGAAACGATTTTTCACCGTTTTCTACGAGCCATGTCTTGAGGTCTTCCAGAGAAAATGAACAAATTTCTTTCATAGTGCCCGAAAGTATAGCATAATCAGGATAAAGGGGGTAGCTTATGCTCACAAATCCGTTCTTACGCTGGATGGAATCATTCTATGGATTCTTCGTAAAACTTGGCACTAACCTACAGAGCCTCCTACTCTTATATATGAGAATTACTTGGGGCCACCAACTCCTTCTGATCGGTCTCGACAAGCTGAGAAACATCCCTGGGACGGTTCAAGTATTTACTAAACTGAACCTCCCCTCCCCTGAATTTCACGCCTACGAAGTGGGCCTTTTGGAGACTATTGGCGGATTTCTCCTCATCATCGGACTGGCCTCCCGCCTCATTTCGATCCCATTAATCATCCTCTTTATGACAGCTCTAGCGACCGAGCATAGAGAAGCCCTTTCTAATTTTAAGTTCATTACCGACCCTCTTACTCTCGTGGTCCAACACCCTTACGCCTTCCTCCTCACGGCCTTAATGGTCTTTTTGTTTGGACCGGGGAAAATTTCGCTCGACGCATGGCTCAAGCGATGGGTTGGCAATCAGCCTCGCTACTAAGCCTATCCCAGTATAAATATCGAGATATAATGCAATTAAACTTAACGTTTAATTGCTCTATAATACAACCAAACAAACAGAGAGAATTGCATGGCTCATTTAGCGACTGGACTGACTCTTCCCCCCATCGCACAAACACCACCTGAGACCAAAGTTGAGCCTCAGAAAATGGTCCCCGAGAACGGCGACGTGAAGACCATTTGGGAACGATTCATCGATCAAATTGAAGTGATAGCTGAATCGAGCCGCTTTCAAGGAACCATGGCATTGATCGGCGTTACAGCAATTGGATTGGCCTTGTTGTTTGTGTTGGCATCAAATCCTGTGGGGTGGCTCGCCAGTGCATTCACGTTGAGTTATGTTGCAGCAAAAGTGATTTTTATCGTTGGGGTGTATGTAGCTGAAGCTTTGTTCCTGGTTGGGCCATTCTATGTTTTCGACAACCAATCTACATACAAAGTGGAAACAGGCAATACACGATATGTGATCGCAAAAGAACCTCCTCCCCAAATAAGCCCACCGGACCCCGTCCACTCTTCTGATCCGAAGGCGCCTGAGCGCATAACCGTTCCTGAATCCATTCTAAAAGTCATTGAGATGCCAGAAAACGAATTCGACGAGTCAGAAAGGGAGGAGCGGCTGAAAACACCGACGGGAAGCCCCAGAATGGGTCACCGTCCGCCCCAATCGGGCCGATTGAAAAACCATAAACCTCATAAATTTTCAAGCCGAGCCCGTCCATCTAAAAATAACAAAGCCGGACAGTTGAGCTAAGCCGAGGCCATCCCAAACGAACTCCTTCTTCAGGAAGGAGTTCGTCGAGTTTAGGTAGTTCTTACTATCTCAAACTGCTGATAACCTCACCAATCCTATCATGTTCAAACCTCGATACTGACGGCTCTCCTAGGCTTGACATGCCAATCCTTCTCTTTTGATTGCTACTGTCG
>CAZIML010000130.1:670-5568 GCA_964540255.1 uncultured bacterium | reverse complement strand
ATGGTTGGGCGGTGGTGTAGGGCGAGCTCGAGGGTCACTGTTCCAGAGGTGGCAAGGGCTAAGCGAGAGGAGCGCATCAGCTCATAATTTTGCTCCGGTGGAACGATGATGGCATCGGGCGCATCCATCGGGAACTGGGTCATCGAGATGGCAATTTGAAGCGATGGGTCGAGCTTTTTTAATTTTCGGGCAGCAGCGAGCTGAATGGGGAGGTTTTTCTCGATTTCTGTTTTACGGCTCCCAGGAAATAGGCCGAGGATTTTTCCTTGAAGAGGACGAGAGGGTTTGAACTGTGAGACTGAAAGAGCGAGGGGATGGCCTACATATTGAACGGGGAGTTTTGTGTGGGCAAAACACTTTTTTTCAAAGGGAAACAGGGTGAGGAGAAGATCGAGCGTTTTTCCCATTTGGGGGATCCTTTTTTTCCCCCAGGCCCAAACGGTGGGACAGATAAAATGGACCAATTTCCCTTTGAATCCTTTTTTTCGAAGAGAACGGGCGAGACGGAGATGAAGACCTGGATAGTCGATGAATACGACCGCTTTTGGATTGAGCTTGAGGATTTGATTCCGGATGGCGAAAAATTGACGGGCGAGTTTAGGAAGAGCCAGAAAAACATCGATGAATCCCATGACCCGAAGACTTTCCATCGGAAAAAACTCAGTGATCGGGAGCTCTCGCATTTTCGGGCCGGCGACAGCGCCGATTTGAAGATTTGGCTGCAGAGCGAGGAGTTCATGGATGAGCTTGGCTCCATGAAGATCGCCGCTCATTTCTCCAGTAGCAATGAAGAGATCCATTTCGCTCCTTGCTCGAAAATTTCTGGGGAAGTGCCATGCCCCCCTTGCCCAATGGATGGAGTCATGATGAATTCGGCCCTCGATTGCCTACCGTTTTATGTTCGACGAGGGAGAGGGCAAAATCAAAACACTCTCTTGTTCCAACACGGGTGTCGTGATTGCCGATGTAGAGGCGAACGGGGCGGTCGGCAAGGGAACTGGAGAGATGAATCAGATCGAGTCGATTCGCAAGGCCATTTTCTTCCATGTGGGCAAACTCTTTGATCTTGGACAGACGAGTGAGAGGGGCAAAACCAAGAAGCGCTTTGAATCGGGGGTCGCGTGCGGCGAGGTGGGATGCTATGAACGCCCCGCGCGATAACCCAGCAGCTCCCAACCGATGGAGATCGACGAGTTCCTCTTTGATCGCAAAATGGAGCGCGGCTTCAGCCTGATCCAAAAAGTCAGAGACGGGGTCGAATCCTCTTGCAAAATCGGCAGCCCAAAGGGTCATCGCCTCTTTGGCGGGGAGCTCATTTTCATGGCCAGGAAGAGTCATTGAAAAAATGCGGATTTTTTCACTCTCCAAAGATTGAATTGGCTGATTGAATGGATCGAGAGTTAAACTGTCAGGGCCAGAGAGGGCGAAGTAAAAGAGAGAGGGGAGGGGACCTTCAGAAAGGGGAGGGCCTACGTGATAAAGGGTGATGTTGGGGGTGACCGAGAGGGCGCTACAACGGTTTTTCACGTCTTCTTCTTCTCCGTCTTCTTCTTCGGGGAGGAGCCTCTCCTTCTTGAAGAGAGGGGATCTCTCCCGCTTCGTGAGCGGCAAAGGCGGCTTCGGTCCAGAGAGTGTAGTGGGGAAGGAGCTCATGCTCAGCGGCGGCCCGAATGGAGAGGAGGTGGAGTGCGAGAGGGAAGAGAGGGTCGCGGGGAGCTCTCGGGCGACGAACGGGGCGCCCATCCATCGGAACGAGTCGATATTGGCCCGACAAAATGAACCCCATCATGCCGCGCATCCGGCGGGGAATATTGAAGAACGGAGTGAACATTTGGTCGATCACTCGATGGGCCATCTCAGCGATCTGCCCTAGGTGAAGCGGTTTTTCTTGTTGTTGGCTTCTCTCTTGAACCTGTTCAGCGAAGAAGGGGAAAATGAGAGCTGAAAGGAGAAGCGATCGGTCGAGCGGCTGAGGGGGATTTTTCTTAATTTCATCATCGATCACACCGAGAAGGCGGAAGGTGAGGCTGTCTGATTTTTCCAGATGCTTGGAGAGAACGGGTGAGAGGGGTTTTAATAACCCATACTCATTGATCAGGTGGAAGAATGGGCGGGACGCTCCTGATTCAAGCATTCGGAGAAGCTCTTCAAAAATCCGGGCCGAAGAACTTTTTAAAATTTCCCGTTTGCAATTGAGGAGCGCCTCAAAAGTAGGGGGGTGGATCTCAAAGTTGAACCGGGCGCAAAACTTGATCAGCCGGATCATTCTCACCGGATCTTGAGTGAAGCGAACATCGGGCTGGCCGATGGCGCGGAGAACCCGTTTGGCGATGTCGGGATATCCATCGACATAATCGATCACTTTTTGGCTTTCAGGATCGTAAAAAAGGCCGTTGATTGTAAAGTCTCTTCGAAGGACGTCTTGCTCTTCGGAGCCCCACTCGTTGTCTCTGACGATGAGCCCCGCCTCTTCGGTCGCTCCCGCGCGGAAGGTGGAGACCTCGATGATTTTCTTCCCAAATCGGATGTGGGCGAGGCGAAAGCGCCTCCCAATCAAGATCGCGTTCCGGAAAAGAGCCCGGATCTCCTCAGGTTTCGCTGAGGTAGAGACGTCGAAGTCTTTGGGACGCTGATTCAAGAGCAAATCACGAACGCCGCCGCCCACAAGATAGGCGATATGGCCCGCTTGCCGCAGCTTTTGAATCACGTAAAACGCGTGTTCGTCGATCTTATTCGGAGCAATCTGGTGCTCCTCTACTTCGTATACTTTCGGTTGCAAGTTCTAGACTCTAATTACTCTATCAGCGTATAGTATGGAGGCTTAATCAGTCAAGGAATCTGTGAAACAAGTTTTTGGCGGAACTTTGCTCGTAGCCGGCACCTCGATTGGGGCGGGAATGCTAGCTCTTCCCGTCGTCACAGCCGCATGCGGGTTTTTCCCCTCTCTTTTCGTCTATTTCCTCTGCTGGGTCTTCATGACCGCGACGGGGCTTCTCTTCTTAGAGCTTTGTCTGAAACTCCCCCCCGATGCCAATCTGATCACAATGGCCTCCACTTATCTTGGGAAAAGCGGTAAAATCTTTGCTTGGGTTCTCTATCTTTTTCTTTTTTATAGCCTTACGATTGCCTACATTTCGGGGGGAGCCTCTCTCCTTCAGAACTGGTTTTCTGCCCCTCTTCCGCTTCTTCAAATCGCCTTCACTCTTCTCCTCGGCGCCTGCGTCTATCTGGGAGCGAAGAGAGTGGATCGGCTCAATTGGGTTCTCATGGGAGGATTGATCCTCACCTACTCCGCCTTTGTGTTCTTAGGTTTTCCTGCCGTGCAAACTTCCCGTTTGAAGGAGATGGATTGGGCTGTTTCCCTTTACGCCCTCCCAGTCATTTTTACCGCCTTTAGCTTCCAGGGGATCATCCCCTCTCTCACCACCTATCTGAAAAGGGATGCCCTCCAAATTCGGAAGGCGATCCTCGGCGGAACTTCGATTGCGTTCTTCATCTATCTCATTTGGGAATTCTTGATCCTTGGGATCATTCCCAAAGAGGGGCTCCAAGAGGCGAAAGTTCTCGGCCAAACGGCTGTGGCCCCGCTCCATCAACACGTTGCCGCCGGCTCGATTCTTTGGATGGGGCAGCTTTTTGCCTTCTTTGCCATTTCGACCTCCTTTCTCGGAGTAACTCTTGGCCTAATCGACTTTCTGGCCGATGGACTCAATCTTCCGAAGAAAGGGATCCGGAAACTCCTCCTCGCGTCGATCACTTTTGCCCCGCCGCTGGCTGTCTCTCTCATCAACCCCACCCTGTTCATCATCGCCCTCGGCGCTGCTGGCGGGATCGGGTGCGCTCTTCTCCTCGGCTTCCTCCCCACCCTCATGGTTTGGGTATCCCGATATCGGAAGGAGGGGCATGGGGGCCCTCCCCAGCTCAAAGGGGGGAAGATCGCCCTTTCCATTCTCTTTTTATTTGTTCTGTTAGAACTTTTGCTTGAGCTCGGGATTATCCCATTATTTATTTTATAATAAATATTTTATTCAATTCAAATTATTGATATAATATTTTTAATAAAATAAGGAGAGTTAGTATGACAGTTCCAGATTTAGAACAAGGGCAGCGTGGTTATGCTGCAGAATACGTAGCATTAGATATGGAGAACCCGACAATTCGTGAGCTAGTAAGTAGTTCTTCCGAAAGAATGTCACTTCATACGGTTGTGCAAAATTACTTAGCCCGTATTTGGGAACGGAGGGCTGTTATAGCAGTTGGAACCCTCTATTTAGTCGGAGGAGTGACATTCATGATTTCTCTGAAAGATCCAGACGGGATTCACAGTGACGGAGCCAAGGCAGGGGGAGGAATCTTTCTCGGGGCACTAGCCATTACCGCGATCGCTGCTTGCTTGACAAGCCGCCCTAGAGATTAATTGGATCGATGACCCATCTTCCCAAGAAATGGGAAGATCGTGTATGGGGAGCTTATGGAATCAAAAAAGCTCCTCGTTTTTTCCACTTTGGCCCTTTCCCTCTTTCTTTTTTGCGGAGCTGCAACCTATGAGCTGTCGCGGAAAACGATCCCTGTTGTAGTCGGGCCCAAAAGGGGGATGACGATCGGAAAATCGAGCGCCCCTTTAGAAATCGTCCTGATCGAGGACTTTCGGTGTAAAAAATGTCGCGCCTTCAGTGAAAAAATCATCCCCAAACTCGAATCGGTCTATGTGAAGCCGGGGAAAGCTCGCTTGATCCTCATTCCCATCTCCTTTCTCGCTGGCTCCCAGGCCATTTCAAATGCGGCTCTTGAGGTGTATGCCCAAGATCCTGCAAAGCTTCTCCCTTTTTTGAAAGAGATCTCCACTCTGCAGGGTGAGATAAAAAAATGGATCTGGTCAAAATGGCTCGAAGAGTGGG
>CAZIML010000130.1:0-660 GCA_964540255.1 uncultured bacterium | reverse complement strand
CCTCGATCGGCTGATCGATTGCGTCGAAAAGGGGTGCCACAACCAGGAACTCGGGACCAATCTCGACTGGGCGAGAGAATTAATGGGGCTCCAATTTCGGACTCCGGCGCTTTATATCAATGGAGCTCCCGGGTCTACCTTCTCTTTTGAAGCGATTCAATATCAAATCGATCAGATGGAGGGAAAAAAATGAGCTGGCTGCGCAATCACGCTCTCTATTTTGCTTGGATCATCTCACTCGGTGCTTTTTTCGGTAGCCTCTTCTTGGGAGAGGTGCTCCAAATGGAACCTTGCAGACTTTGCTGGTACCAGCGGATTGCGATGTATCCTCTCACCTTATTTCTGGCGATCGCTACCTGGAAAGAAGATCGGAAGCTCGCCTCTTATACATTGCCCCTCGTCTTAGTGGGGGGACTCTTTGCCCTCTATCAATCGCTTCTCCAACTCGTTCCTTCCCTTCATATCAAAGCTCTTTGTGGGGAGCGGGCCGATTGTACTTTGGCCGGCCCCATTCCCTACTTGAGCCTCGCTTCATTTGTGCTGATCGCCCTCTTGATTGCGGTAGCTCGAAAGAAGGAACCTTTTCCAGAAAATAGCGAAAAGAGTTAATGTTGTTTTTCCAATAGGGAGAAACACAAATGGCCAAGCTCTATTTTCGCC
>CAZIML010000129.1:3828-5580 GCA_964540255.1 uncultured bacterium | reverse complement strand
ATGTTCAGATATTCATTATTTTGATGATAGAAATCGGTATCTTTCGGCAATGTGATCACGCTCAGCTGATGACTGAATTCGGCATTGAGCTGTAAGTTTTCAAGAGCTTTGGATCGAGTATACTCTTTCCAAGAGGTCCGATCCTGTAAATTGATCATCAGATACTTTTTCGCCCCCTTCTCATGCGATAAGGCCCGTAAAAAGCCCCGGAATTCGTCGGCAATTTCCACTTTGTTCACAAGAGATTGGCGAGTGGGAGATGGAAGATGAAGAACGTCAATTTTTTTCTCTCTCCGATTCAATTCGTAAATGCGGCTCGGCAGATTTCCCTGGATCAATGGATCAAATGCGACGATCGCATTCTCCTCCTGTTCTTCTCGAACCAAATCTAAGATTTTGAAGAGGGGCCCGTTCGGAAATTTGGCCAAAAGGGTCCGGTATTTTTCATCGTCGAGAAGAAACTGATTCCAAACCGTTTCTCCCTTGGCAAGGGGCTCTTTCCCTTTTTGCTTGATCTCCTCTCCCCTTCTCATATTCCGATGAATGAGACCCATCGTCTCGAGCTTGACTCCGCCGACCCGATCAAAAAGACTTTTCGAAAGGGAGTGAGTCAAGAAAAGAAAGAGACGGGAGGGTTTATCGCTTGAATCGGGAGGATAGGCAATCAGTTTTTGATACTCAGAGGTGCGCATCGCTCTTCGTAAGAAATGGTGGAAGTCGTCGAAATATTGCATCGAGCTTTTTCCCACTGTGTTTTGGAGCAAATAGCGGGGGTTGGCAGCAAGAAATAGGGCAATGATCGCCATCCCCAGCGATTCGGCCAGGTCATTTCCTTCAAACTTACGAGCGATCTGATAAAATTCACTGATGGGCGAGTGGCACTCTGCCAAAATCTGGGCCGCCGACGCATGGAGATCCCGGTCCTGCATCGCCCTCACTTTTAACAAAGGATCTTCTTCAAAAGACTCTTCATCCAAGTCAAAATCACAGCTTAATTTAATATTCCGAAGAAGCTCAGCGTTGAAATAAGGCTTCCCCTCTTCATTCCGAATATAGAAAAGTTCATACTCAGAGTCGTTTTTCACCGTCTCAAAGTCTTTGAGACCCGTCTTGGACAGATCCAGTAAAGGAGCCTCTTCATTCCCACTCCACTCCTCAGCCCAGGCCTCTTCTCCCTCAACTCCCCCATCAAAACGGGTCGTAAACTGCGTCGAATAAAACTTTTGAAGCGCCTTGAATTCAGCCCGTTCAGCCACCTTCATCGGAAGCTTTTTTCCTAGCCGAAACTCTAAAAACGCCTCGATTTTCTGGGCCGATTCGCCAACCAACGTCATCATGGCAGCGATCCCCTTCCGGGTCTTCTCGCTCTCCCAATTCATCTCGGGATTTTCGTACAAGCCCAGAAGATGCTGATGGACCGAGCGATAGGTCATATCCAAAAGGTCGAGAACCGACTCGCTCCCCTCTCCGCTCAGCCACTGGACATCATCCGCCCCCAACTCTTCCTCGCTGGTCACGATCCGGTGTCTTTTTACCAGCCCCAAGGGAGGGGGGTTCTCTAGATCAATACTGACGATGGCCGCCAAATTGTCCATTGCATCTTGAAATGGGATAGTTTCTTTAATCTTCTGAATCATAACTTTATTATTATATATAATAACGTTTTAATTCAACTTTATTATAAATATATAACTATCAATGAAATAGAAGTGTAAAGTAATTACTAGAATGAGCGAATTCGGTAGATCTCTT
>CAZIML010000129.1:0-3818 GCA_964540255.1 uncultured bacterium | reverse complement strand
AGTCGCAAGGTCGTAGACCCAGCCGTGGACCCAAAGAGGCTGTCCTCTCGTCCAGGCCCCTTGGACAATCGTCGTATGGCAAATATTGAGCACCTGCTGCATGACGTTGAGCTCCACCAGTCGATCGTACCGTTCTTTTTGATCGGGGATCCCATCGAGTTCCGTTTTAAAGCGGGCATAGACGTCCCGAATGTTTCTGAGCCAATTATCGACGAGTCCCATCTGATGATCTTCCATCGCTGCCTTCACCCCTCCGCAGCCGTAGTGACCGCAGACGATGACATGTTGAATTTTCAAAAGATCGACCGCATATTCGAGAACTGAGAGGCAGTTGAAGTCGGTATGGGGAAAAAGATTGGCGACATTCCGATGGACAAAAAGCTCCCCTGGTTCCAGCCCTACGATCTCATTGGCTGGGACCCTGCTATCGGAGCAACCGATCCACAAATAGAGAGGATCCTGCGCCTGGGCCATGTTAACAAAATATTGAGGATCTTTCGCGATCTTGGAAGCGACCCACTCTTTGTTATTTTGAAAAAGAATCTTGAGCTTTTGCATCCCCCCCAGTTTAGCAGGTTTGCCCCCAAGGTCAAGGGATTATATTTGTGTTAAAAAGGTTGATATAGATAGAATTGCGCTCCATTATTTTTTTAAGAGGCATTTTTATGGCAATCGTACCCGCAGCTCCAGTAACACTTGCACTAACCGCCGCGTCTTTTTCCATCGCATTTGCTCAAGCATCCGGACTCACGGACCGAGTGGTAGAAGCGGTCACTCGAATGTTCGAGCCCGCCCGCAGATCCATCTCCCTTCCTGGAGGATACAAGTTAACCGTAACCGCGCAATCAAATCCTGACTGGATTATCGCGAAGCAGCGAAGCTACAGCCCAGATACAGTGGGTCTTCCCCTTGTTAAATTTGTAGCGCAAGTGTGGAGCCAAAATACTACCATTGGAAAACCGTTTGAAGTAGGGCACAATTTTTATAGCAGCTCATCCTCTTCGGAATTGGTGCCGATGAGCGGAGACAAATATCTGTTCATCCACACTGACCCCCACTCATTTGCTCAGCCGAATGATTTAACCACTCATGTGCGCGTCTTTCAAGGGCGCCATCAAGTGGCGTCCCTTTCGATTCCAATGGGTGCGAAATTAGAAAGCTGCGAGGGGGACACATTCACCCTCTCATTTGGAAAGGATGGATGGCAACGCTACACCTACCTCATGGGAGCCGGCATCGTCCCCGCGAACCCCTAAAAAACCTCTTTGTAAACTATTTTTTTCATGGTATGCTTCTTCACTTTGATGGAGTGTACCGTGAAGTCATTTACAACAATCGTTTTACTCGCTGTCACTTTTAACTCCCCCTTCCTTTTCGGACAGCCGGAAGGGTTCAAGCTCATTTCCGGAAGCGCCACTTCCCCCACTCTCGAAAACAACTCTCAATTGATTAGTTCATCCAATGCAATCATTGAATGGGAGCGCTTCTCCATCGACGAGAACGAAACCTTCCATTTCCTCCAATCCAACGATGCCCACTGTGTCTTGAACCGGGTCACTGGCCCCTTTCGAAGCGAGATCTTGGGAAGCCTCCACTCCAATGGAAAAATCATCCTCGTCAATCCACAAGGTCTATTCATCGGCCCCAACGGCAAAATCGATACAGCGGGTCTCATCGCCTCATCGCTCGATCTTTCCAATGAACATTTCTTATCACAAAATGAGTTCCTGTTCAGCGGCACTTCCACGTGCCCAGTGATCCACTTAGGAACGATCGAGACGGCAGGCGAGGTCTTTTTAGTGGGGCCTCAAATACAAAATGAAGGAAACATCTACGCCGAGCACGCAGGGCTTGCGGTTGGCCGTTCTGTGTTGATCCGCCCCAAAGGAGCAGAGCGAATCTCCATTCAAGCTCCCGTGAACGAGATGGCGGGAGAGGCAGCCCTCACTCATAGCGGCCTCATCGAAGCGATTGGCGTGGAGCTAAAAAGCCATGCGAGCGCTTATCAGAAGGCGATCCAATGTTCGGGGGTGATCGATGCAAACCAGCTTGAAGAGCGGGGCGGCGAGATTTATTTGGTGGGAGACGGGGGCACATGCGAAGTACAGGGGAGTTTAAGAGCGCAAGGAGGGTCTATCCATATTCTCGGAGACCGACTTGCACTCTTGACGGGAGCGAGTGTTGATGTATCTGGGAAGAATGGAGGAGGAGAGATCCTTATCGGCGGTGATTTTCAAGGAGGCAATCCAAGCATCAAAAATAGCCTCCTCACCTTCGTAGAAAAAGAGACGAAATTGTGTGCCGATTCACTAGAAAAAGGGAATGGAGGCAAGGTCATTATTTGGAGCGACGGGCCGACCCACCACTATGGAGAAATTAGCGCGAGGGGAGGACTTTTTAGCGGCGATGGCGGGTTTATTGAAGTCTCTGGTGCAGATTTAAATTTCAAAGGTCTTGCCGACACCAGGGCTCCGAATGGTAAAAATGGGGAGCTTCTCCTCGATCCGATTAACATTACGATTTCAACAACCGCAAACTCGGCCAACGTTACATTTGCATCTTTGAGCTATCAAGGAACCGGAGGAACGCCATGCTCCCCCACTCCTGCATTGATTCAGGTCGCAGACATTCAAAATAACTTAGCATTAGGGAATGTAACGATCAGCACGAATGCAACAAATTGGTCTGGGTGCACGGATGCAGGAACCATCACCGTTTCAAATGCGATTACATGGAGCGCAGCAACGACTCTCACCCTCACTGCGGCGGCCGGCCTCGTAATTAATGCGGGAATTTCGAACACAAGCTCTTCCACAGGATTTACCGCGATGAACTTCTCTGGAAATTCGGCTGGAACGGCCACCGGTACATTCAGGGGAATTGATATTGGCGCAGTCACCATTTCTTCCGCCTACGGGCACATCACCATGGTTGGAAGGGGAGGTACAACCGGAGGCGACCATGCAACCGATGGGATCGAATTGTCAAATACCCTGATCAGCTCTACGGGAACAGGCGCCCTGGCCGCTGCGATCAGCATGACAGCAAGCGCCGGTTCTTCCGCTAGCGTTTATCAGCATGGCTTTAATCAAGGCTCGGGAACCATTACCTCTGTTGATGGGAATATCACCATAGTGGGTAATGGAGGAACAGGAGCTGGAGGCGGCTTCGGTTGTTACTTGGCCGGGACCATCTCGACCACTGGCACTTCTTCATCGACCATCGTAGACGTTTCAGCGACCTCAGGAAATGGATCAGCAACAAGTATTACTGCAGTCCAGTGCGTTGGAAGCATCAACTGCGCCAATGGCACATTTTCTATCAGCAGTGCAGTAGAGGGAGGAACAGGAGCCAGTTCTTTCTCAGCTGTTTCGATCGGCAATTCAATTGTAGCTCCCATCATCATTTTAGGAACTGAGTCTGCGGGCACCTTTACGATTCGAGGACCAACGTCAGGGACATCGAACCATGGCGTCGACATCACCTCTAGCGGTTCTGTAGGCAACTCAGCCACAACGAGCATTTCCATCGCAGCCCAAGCAAGATCGAGTAGTTCCACTTGCCGTGGAATCAACGTCAATGGAGCGATCACCGCCACCGCATCGGGAGGAACCATCTCTCTTTATGGAAATGCGACAGGAAGCGGCAACAATGGAATTCTGGTCAATAGCGGCAAAACAATTCAATCGACAGCCGGCAGCGTCTCATTGAGAGGAACGTCGCAAACAGGAGCCAATGGAATCCAGCTCGCAAGCACCTCTGTTGTCAAAGACAACACCTCTGGCAAACCCAAATGACGAATCTGCTCGAGGTACAAA
>CAZIML010000128.1:1894-5621 GCA_964540255.1 uncultured bacterium | reverse complement strand
AAAATCAACCTCCAATTCATCGGCCGTTCTCCAAAAATACATCTCATACCGTAAATCGAAATAACTATTGATGGCTTGGAGCTCTTGGAAAACCAAACTCTCTAAAGCAGGGCCTTCTGCTTCCTCCGGGGAATCAAATGGCCCCATGGGGCGAAGAGTCCGATAGACACCCACATCAAAAAAATAGAATTTTGAATGGGTCACCATTTTCCTCTTGGCTCTTTTTGTAAAAACAGGAAGTCGTGAGGCAAGCAATAGATCCTCCGTAATTTGGAAATACTCTTCAACAGTCTTTCTATCTATTTGAACTTCTCTTGCAATTTCTGAAGTGTTCAGCAAGGCTCCTTGAGAAAAGCTTGCCACCTGTAGAAATTTAGCAAAAGCTCCTGCATTTCGAGTTAAACCTTCCTGCATCACTTCTTCACGTAAATAGACATGAATATAGGATCGTAAATAATTTTCCGGGTCCACATCTTGATGATGAACCGTTGGCAACTGCCCCACTTTTAACGACCGCTCTATTCGAAAGTCATCACCCAATTCAATAGCAGTTAAGGGAAACATCTTATAGTGAAGAGCCCTGCCCGCAAGAAGATTTGTCCCTTTTCTCTTTAACGTCCTAGCACTAGACCCAGTTAATATGAATCTATAACGGTAACTTTCGATCATCCGATGCACTTCGTTCAATAGATCTGGGATTTTCTGCACTTCATCAATGATGATCCAATCAGTAAAACCCTTTGGGATCATCGCCTCAATTCGATGCGGCTCTTTAAGCAGCTCGAAAAATATCTCTTGGTTTAAGAGGTCAATATAAAGCCCATTGGGGATTTTGGACCTTAACCATGAGGTTTTTCCAGTACCCCTGGGGCCAAAAAGGAAAAAACTATGTGTCCCCTCCAAGGGCTTATTCAGTAATCTTTTGTACATTTTTGCTCACCTAGATCCCATTTTATCACATTTTTTGCGGAGTTCAACCCCATTTTTAACAAAAAAATGTAAGCTATTTATTTCGAATGTGTTATGGATCGATCTTTGACCCGGATGCTGCGACCGGTTAAAAAGGGTGAACTTTGGGGAATTATGATTTATCGGGATTGAAGGGAGGGCGATGTGGCTCTTGGAGCTTTCGGTCCGAGGAAAAGGAATAGACAGAGACGAGCCTTCCCACTAACATCACAATGTATAATTGTCCTAAAATCCCCTCTATGACCGCCGCAGTCTGACTCAGATTCTTCGTCGCCACAATGTCCCCAAATCCAATGGTGAGAATCGTCCCAAAACTAAAGTAGAGCATCTCGCAAAAATAGAGAGTCTCATTCGGAAAGACCGGAACGATTTCGCCCCGAATCAGAATACTCCCAGGATCGAGCAGCTCGATCAAAAGAAAAAGATAGGCGAAGAGAAAGGCAAAAAGAAAATAGACGCACACGACACCCCGAAGAGTCTCAAGAGTCACGCGGGCTTTCAGAATCACATCCTTTAAGATCGATATGGCAGCCAAGGTAAGAAATAACGCCGTCGATGAAGTGATGCCGAAAGAGATCGCTTTCGTCGGGTCGAGGGAGAGCGTCCAACTAAAGAATACCGACGGAATTGCGAGAAGAAGCGCAGCAATCCGGACAAAGGGGGAATGATGCGCTTTGAAAATGGCAAAAAGAATCGATCCTACAAGCGCTAGCTTCCAAAACGAGTTGTACATCCCCCCATAATCATAAGGCCGAAGAATATAGAGAACGATCAACGACATCATCAGAATGTTGTAGTTCCCTTTCAGAAAACTAAAAAAAGACTCGCGGCTCCGGATATAACCCATGATTGGATCTATAGCGAACGATGATTTATTCCACAACGACTCAAAAAAATCATATACGAAAAATTTTAGTTTAATTTACAATCGTTTCTCACTTTCAGGAGGAAAGTATGATCACTACAATCGTATCGAGTGGGGCTTCTCTTGCTAACGTCTTTTCGGGAATTGCAGGAGGTTATCTTTCAGGAAAAGCAGTAAAGGAAGCGGTTCAAACAACTAGGAGCGCAGTAATAGCCGAAACCCAAGAGACGGGAGCTTACCTAAGGAACCGGGGAGATCAAGCCTTCACTCACTTAGAAAGTCGAGCGAATGATTTCACTGAAGCGGGAATCGCTACATTTCATAATACCCAGACTGCAGCTTCTCAACTCATTTCAGACACAAAAGAGAAGATTGAGAACGTCAGCAAAACTATGATCGTCGGAATCGATCAAACAACAAGTGGAGCTAAACGGGTCACAGACACGGCTCAAGTACAATTGCAGAGAGTAGGTGATTCCACAGATCGAGAATTGAGCAGAGCAGGGGAGTCTTTGAGAAACGAAACGAGGCGAGCCGGAGATGAAGTCAGAGAGACGGCAAATGTCGCTAGAGATGAAATAAGGACCACTTGGAGACGGCAAATGTCGCTAGAGATGAAATAAGGACCACTTGCAAAACATTCCGAGTGGCTCTGTTGGTTCTTACGACAGCAGGCTTTGCTTTCATAATGTACATGATCGCCGATAAATCTTGCGCCTCAGATCGATTTTCCATCATTTGCAACTCGAGCGAGACTGCTGTGATTTCCACAATCTTCCTTGGATTGGCAGGGTTGCTTTCTCTTTACCAACTGAACTTCAGACAAAAAGACGCCAATGGTTTGGGTCAAATGCCTCAATTGCAAAAATTGATCGGGAGGTGGGATATAGCGAACATTCAGGTTACACAGGGTGGGATGATTGAACTCTCTCCCTTTTACCGAGACGACCGCATCACAGTCACCCAGAGCGACTTTCTTCTTCGCGAGAAAAAAGTCGGGCTAAAATACACCATCAGATCTGAGAAACTTCAAGAGGACATCCGTTGGCTGGTCAAAGGGCCCCATTCATTCAGGAAACTATAGGGGCTTTTTCTTCTTGAATTTGTCGAGATATTCAAGGGCCTTCCCTGTCCCCAAGCAGACTGCAAGGAGCGGATTGGGGGCAACGCAAACAGGAAGGCCTGTTTCTTTAATGAGCGCTTTATCAAGCCCCTTCATGAGAGCTCCCCCGCCAGCAAGGACCATCCCCCTCTCCACGAGGTCGGCGGCAAGCTCCGGAGGACACTTTTCGAGAGTGAGCTTGACGCTCTCAATGATCTGCTGAATCGGCTCGGCAAGACATTCGCGGATCTCCACAGAGTTGATCCGCTTCGTGATCGGAAGCCCCGCCACTTGGTCGCGGCCCCTCACTTCCATCTCAAGCTCATTATTGCCGAGCGGATAGGCAGAACCAATCGTCATCTTGATCTCCTCGGCTGTCCGAGGTCCAATCATGAGATTGTAGGTGCGGCGCATGTAATTCATAATGCAATCATCAAACTCATCCCCCGCAATCCGGAGCGAGCGCGATTCGACAATCCCGCCGAGAGAGATAATGGCAATCTCGGTCGTACCGCCGCCAATGTCAATGATCATGTTCCCCGATGGCTCATGGACCGGAAGATCGACACCGATCGCTGCCGCCATGGGCTCCTCGATCAGGACTACCTCTTGCGCCCCTGCATGAAGGGCCGAATCTTCAACCGCTCTTTTTTCCACGCCCGTAATCCCTGAAGGAACGGCGATGAGAATGCGGGGACGGAAAAGACTGCGAGATGGAGTGACCCGCTTAATGAGGGCTTTCAACATCCCTTCAGCAATCTCAAAATCGGCAATCACCCCGTCTTTCATCG
>CAZIML010000128.1:0-1884 GCA_964540255.1 uncultured bacterium | reverse complement strand
ATGGATCTTACGAGGGGTTTTGCCGAGCATCGCTTTCGCCTTGTGCCCGACCGCCAAAACTTCATTCGTGAGAGAATCGACCGCCACCACCGAGGGCTCAGCGAGGACAATTCCTTTGCCGCGGACATAAACAAGTGTGTTCGCCGTACCTAAGTCAATCCCTATATCGCTCGAAAAAATCCCCGATATTCGGTTGAATTTTTTCGTCAAAAGATCGCGGAGTTGATGGAGGGTTCGCAAGGCTTGGTCGGCGGTTTTATTCATAATTTTTATGTCTGTAAAAGTTCTAGTACATCTTCCCAGGTCAGTTTGGCAATTGCTTCACCACCCTACCCCGTAAAATGTCCCATTTTTCGGGGGCCCCTTAAGTTTGCAGGAGCTCGAGTACATCTTCCCAGGTCAGTTTGGCAATTGCTTCATCATCGCAGCTTACCACTTTCTTGACCAATCCTTTTTTACGCCGTTGCATTTCAACGATTTTTTCTTCAATGGTGTTCAAGGTAATTAGTTTATAAGATGAAACGGAGTTCTTCTGACCAATGCGGTGGACTCGGTCGGTGGCTTGGTTCTCGACTGCTGGGTTCCACCACATGTCATAATGGATGACTGTGTCGGCGCCAACGAGATTGAGCCCCGTTCCGCCCGCTTTGAGCGATACAAGGAAGACCGGAATTTTTGGATTTTCATTGAACTCTTTCACAATCTCAAGGCGGTTTTTCGATGAGCCGTCAAGATACGAGAACGAAATGCCCCGCTGCTCAAAGTCGTCGCGCATGATGTGGAGCATCCGGGTGTATTGGCTGAAAATAACGGTCTTGTGATTGCTTTCAACAAGGGTCTGGAGAAGCTCAAGGAGCATGTCATACTTGGATGAGTCGCCAAACTCGGCTTTTTCTTTCGCAAAAATGGCTGGGTGACAGCAAATTTGCTTGAGGCGGGTGAGGGTGGCGAGGACGTGGATCTGCACTTTGTCGAAACCATCCCGCTCGACGAGTTTGACCAGCTCGTCTCGAGCCGAGGCGGCGTACGATTTGTAAAGCTCCATCTGCACGTTGGAAAGTTGGCAGTGGTAGACAATCTCCGAAACAGGGGGAAGATCGTGGAGCACGTCGCTTTTCATGCGGCGGAGGATAAAGGGAGAGACTTTTCGTTTGAGATACTCGATGTTTTGCACATGCTGCTCGCCTGAGACGCGAATGTAGTTCTCGACAAACCGGTCGTAGGTGCTGAGAAAGCCAGGCATGAGGAAGTCCATAAGACTCCAAAGCTCGTCGAGCGAGTTCTCAATGGGGGTACCGGTGAGGATGAGGCGATGGGCTGCTTGGATCATTTTCACTGATTTGGCGTTCCGAGTGCCCCGATTTTTGATGTGCTGCGCTTCATCGAGGATCGCATAGGAGAAGGGGGTTTGGCTATAGGTCTCGATGTCTTTCTGGAGCAGGGTGTACGAGGTGATGATCACGTTATATTCGGTGATCTTGGCGAGGAGTTTTTTCCGCTGATTGGGGATCCCGTCCACGACGATGGCTTTCAACTTTGGATTGAACCGGTGGAGCTCTTCTTTCCAGTTGTATAGGAGCGAGGTGGGACAAACAATGAGTGTGTGGGACTCTTTATTTTTGTTGTAGTTTTGCGTGATGGCGGTGATCGCTTGCACCGTTTTTCCAAGTCCCATGTCGTCGGCGAGAATTCCATTGAGATACATGGTGCGGAGCCGCTCGAGCCAATGAACCCCTTCCAACTGATAGGGGCGAAGGTCGGCTTTCATCTCTTTGGGGAAGGGCGATGGGGTGATCGCGGTCTGGCCGAGCATTTGACTTCGGATCTCGATCAATTTCTCCGACATCGTGAAGTCGACAGGAAGACCTTCGAAGGCTTTTGGAT
>CAZIML010000127.1:0-5642 GCA_964540255.1 uncultured bacterium | reverse complement strand
AAAGCGGAGCTCCAAGATCTTTCGCAAAAACATTACCAAAAAACCCCTGTTTACAAAGTGATCGATCAAACGGGGCCCGACCATGCAAAAATTTTCCACGTGATGGTTTTTCTCGATGAGAAAGAAGCGGGGATGGGGATCGGCGCCTCGAAAAAAGAGGCAGAGCAGCGAGCTGCCTTTGACGCATTATCGAAGAGGAATGCATGAAAGTCATTTGGGCCTGCACTGAATGTGGCCATTCTCAGCACAAGTGGACCGGGAGCTGTCCCACTTGTAAAAATTGGAACACCTTTGTCGAAGAGCAAACGGTGAAAGAAGAGAAGCGGTTCGAGTCGAAAAAGAGCGAGAAGGCGAAAGCGGTTCGCCTCCGCGATGTGAATGCGAGCGAATTCAAAAGGATGCCCACCCAAATGGGGGAGCTCGATCGGCTTCTTGGCGGAGGCCTCGTCCAAGGCTCGCTCATCCTCGTCGGAGGAGAACCGGGTGTTGGCAAATCAACTCTCATGCTTCAGATCGCCAATTCGCTTGCCTCGCAAGGACTCACAGTTTTATACATTTGCGGCGAAGAGTCAGCGGAACAAACTTCACTCAGGGCAAAAAGGCTCAATATCGACCATCAAAACCTTTATCTCTTAAGTGAAACGAGTTTCACCCTCATCAAAGGGCAAATCGACCAAGTGAAGCCCGACATTGCGATCGTCGACTCGGTTCAAATCGTCTACAAATCAGAACTCCCCTCTGCTCCTGGATCTGTCGTTCAGGTCCGTGAAATCGCCACTGAATTCATGCATCTGGCTAAAGGTCATGGGATCACCACTTTCCTCATCGGCCACGTCACGAAATCGGGTGAGCTTGCCGGACCCCGCGTTCTTGAGCACCTAGTCGACACAGTCCTTGATTTTGAAGGGGACAGGCAGCATGGATTCCGCCTTCTTCGGGCGATCAAGAATCGGTTTGGCGCCACCGACGAGATTGCCATCTTTCAGATGAAAGAAACGGGGCTGCAAGAAGTGCCCAACCCCTCGCAAGCCTTTCTCGAAGAGCGGATGAAAGAAATTCCCGGTTCAGCCATTGTTCCCGGCCTCGAGGGGGCCCGCTCATTTCTTCTCGAGATTCAAGCCCTGGTCACTCCCACCTCCTATCCAAACCCCTCGCGCAAAAGTGCTGGTCTCGACTCGAATCGACTCGCCCTCCTTCTCGCCGTGCTCGATAAAAGAGTCGGCTACAACCTTCATCATTGCGATGTCTTTGTCGCCCTTGCTGGTGGGCTTAAAATCATTGAACCCGCCATTGACTTAGGCATTCTTCTTGCCGTCGCCTCCTCATTCACTAATCGGGCCATTCCCTCTGATTGCATTGTCATTGGCGAAGTAGGCCTTGGCGGTGAAGTGCGCGGGGTGAGCCGCATTGAGACCCGTCTCAAAGAAGCGATCCATATGGGATTTAAAAAATGCATTCTCCCCAAAAAAAATCTCAAAGGGCTCTCTGCGAATTATGGGGAGAAGATCCAACTCGTCGGCGTAGAACTCGTCGACCAAGCGATCCAGGCAATCCTATGAAAATTGGAGCCCGCAGCTCCCCCCTTTCCCGTGCACAAGTAGAGGAAATCAGAGAAGAATTTCAGCTCGATTTTGAGGTTGTTTGGGTAGAGACAACGGGAGACAAAGATAAACAAACCTCATTGAGGGGGATGGAGAAGAGCGATTTTTTCACAAGGGAGCTCGATGAGATGCTTTTGCGAGGGGAGATTGACGCTGCCGTTCATTCGGCCAAAGATTTGCCCGACCCGCTTCCGAAAGGGCTTGTCTTAGCAGCGTTGAGCAAAGGGGTCGATCCGCGCGACAGTCTTGTGATCAAACGGGAACCGATCCAGCTTGTCGCCACCTCGAGTGAAAGACGAGAGGAGGCGGTCAGACAACTCTATCCCGATTGCAAGTTCATCGACGTGCGCGGAACGATCCAAGAACGGCTTGAAAAAGAGGTCGATGGGGTTGTTGTTGCAGAAGCAGCTCTCATTCGCCTAAAACTCACCCACCTTAAACGGGTTTTCCTCCCGGGCGATACAGCGCCTCTTCAGGGGAAATTAGCGATCATTTGCCGCAAGGGTTCTCAAATGATGAAAGGGAGGTAATTTTCTGAGTTCAGAAAGATGGGGTGCAACCAATCTATGTCTCAAATGATTTTTTGGTATACTCATGTAGGATGAGAGTATTGAATCTTGGCCTGAGGCCCAAACCTGGCACTTTCCACTATCCGGTGATTCGGACTCAGTTTCTAGGGTCCGTTGAGTCGGCGTTACTCCTTTGGCCTCAATTCACCCACGTGATTTTTACCAGTCAGTCGACGGTTGAGTATTGGCCCGGCCCTTGGGACAAGCCCACCCTTGCGATTGGAGCTGCAACAGCGGCAGCGCTCCAAAAGAGGGGGCTCAATCCGCTTCTGGCTTCCGAAGCGACCCAAGAAGGGGTCGTTGAATTGGTGAAGGGAATCGAAGGCTATTTTTTTCTTCCCCATTCTAAACGGGCTCGCCCCGTATTGACCGAATACTTTGAGCAGCATCGGATCCCTTTTTTAGCCCTCGATCTTTACGACACCGTTTTCCAAAAATTAGAGCCGGTGCCGAATCTCGATGACTTTGATGAAATTCTCTTCACCAGTCCGTCGACCCTTGAGGGATTTTTGCGTATTTATGGAAAACTTCCTACGGACAAAAAACTGACACCGATCGGACCTGTGACCGATAGAGAAGTTAGAAAGGAGATGGGGCGAAGTGCAGAAATACAAACCCAAAAATAAAGCATTCGGAACCTGGATCAAAATATTTTTGGGTCTGTTTGTTAACCCTTCAAGTTATTTCACCATCAATGTATATTGGAGCGCAAAAGGAGTTTTTTATGAACGAACAAGCGAAGCCTAGCTATCAGTTGCCCAATTTGCCTTACGACTTTAATGCACTCGAGCCGGTCATTTCTGCTGAGATCATGGAACTCCATTATAAAAAGCACCATCAGGCCTATGTGACGAATCTCAATGCCGCTTTGGAAAAATACCATGAGGCTGAGACGAAGAATGATGTCGCTCAGATGATCGCTTTGCAGGCGGCGATCAAGTTCAACGGGGGCGGCCATATCAATCACAGCATTTTTTGGACAGTTTTGGCCCCCATCGGCAAGGGGGGAGGGGGGATGCCGGGGGGGGAGCTCGCCGAGATGATCGGGAGAGACTTTGCCTCATTCGACGCTTTCAAAGAAAAGCTTACCGCGGCGACCGTGGCAATTCAGGGGTCGGGGTGGGGCTGGCTCGGCTACAATAAGGCGCAGAAACGGCTTGAAATCACGACTTGCGCAAACCAAGATCCTCTGAGCGCCCAGGGACTGGTCCCTTTGCTGGGGATCGACGTTTGGGAACATGCTTATTATCTTCAATATAAGAATGTCAGAGCCGACTATGTAAAAGGTATATGGCAAATCTTTCATTGGAAGAATGTCGAAGAGCGGTTTGCTAAAGCGGTTTGGGGTTGATTCATTCAACCCTTTTGACTATGATGTCCATCAATTATGGGACTTTTTTCACGCAGTAAACCAAAAATTAAAATCCAGACCACTAAAAAGGATGGATTTAGCGGTTGGATCAAGTGCTCCGGCTGCAGCGAATTGATTCATGCGAACGAATTATCGCAGAACCTCAACTGCTGCCCTAAGTGCAACTATCACTATCGCCTTTCCCTCAAACAACGGATCCAATTGATCTCCGATGGAGATACATTCGAAGAGCTTTTTGATGAGATTAAGCCGATCGATTCGCTCAACTTTGTCGACACTGAAAGCTACACGAAGCGGATTGAAGATGCGGTCAAGAAGACAGGGCGCGATGATGCGGTATGTGTCGGCGTTTGCCAGGTAGAGGGGAGGGGAGTCGCTTTGGGGGTCTTGGACTTTGCTTACATGGGCGGTTCCATGGGGTCGGTAGTGGGGGAAAGACTCACTCGGCTGA
This sequence comes from uncultured bacterium, assembly GCA_964540255.1. Taxonomy (GTDB): domain Bacteria; phylum Chlamydiota; class Chlamydiia; order Chlamydiales; family SM23-39; genus REEB52. Next base: position 1,649 of record CAZIML010000127.1, on the reverse strand, counting down.
TCGAGCTGGCAACTGATAGAAGATTGCCCCTGATCATTGTCTCAGCATCGGGCGGCGCCCGGATGCAGGAATCGATCCTCTCATTGATGCAAATGGCCAAAACAGCGGCCGCTCTCGCGAAGCTCCATGAAAAAGGATTGCCCTACCTCTCTGTGTTGACAAACCCGACGACGGGAGGAGTGACCGCTTCTTTCGCAACCCTTGGAGATATCATCATCGCTGAACCTGATGCGCTGATCGCTTTTGCCGGACCTAGAGTTGTTGAGCAAACGATCGGCCAAAAGCTCCCTCCGAAAGCACAAAAATCAGAATTTTTGCTCGAAAAGGGGATGCTTGACTGCATCGTTAAACGAGCCGACCTCAAGGGACGCCTCGCCTTTTTTATCGACTTCCTTACCCGCAATGAGCGCTCCTTTGAAAAAGATGAGCTTGCAAAAAAAATACCAAGCGCGCTAAAAGAGCTACTCAAGATAGCGGAAGAAGTCCATGCCTAACAAAGTTTTAGTTCCGATTCACGTCACAGACGATGAACTCGTTCCTCTCTATGCCACCCCGTTTGCTTCTGGATGCGATGCAAGAGCTTCGATCGAGCAGCCGATGACGATCGCCTCGGGGATGTCAGCTCTGGTCCCCACAGGCATTCGAGTCGAATTGCCCGAAGGGTACGAGATTCAAGTGCGCCCAAGGAGCGGTTTTGCTGTGAAAAATCAGGTGACAGTCTTGAATACGCCTGGAACGATCGATTCTGATTATCGAGGCGAAATTTGTGTGATTTTGATCAATCACGGCAAGGCTGACTTTGTCATCACTCCCAAAATGAGGATCGCTCAATTGGTTCTTTCTCCCGTCGTTCAAGCTCAATTTGTCCGGCAGGAATTACTTTCACAAACGCAGCGAGGAGAAGGTCGGTTTGGCCATACTGGCACGAATTAATCCTTTCCATAACCCCATGAAAAAGAAAGAGTACATGAGAATCTCTGATTATCTCGATTCTCGTTTAATCGCTTTTCTGGATGTCGATACGCGCGATGAGGCGATTTTATCGATGGTGGATCTTCTCGATGAAGAGGGGCATCTTCCTGATAAAGAGCTCTTTCGGCAGGCGATTTTCGATCGCGAACAGCTTGTCTCGACGGGGATCGGGATGGGCGTTGCGGTTCCTCATGCAAAATTGAAAGAGTTCGATGATTTTTTTATCGTGGTGGGGATCCAACAGAAAAAAGGGCTCGATTGGAACGCATTGGACAAAGCTCCCGTTCGGCTGATCTTTATGATTGGGGGGCCCTCCGATCGACAAAACGAGTATTTGCAGATTCTATCGCTCCTCACTTCGGCAATTCGAGATGTTGAATTAAGAAAAAAACTTCTGAATGCTCAAACTTCTGAGCAAGTGATCGCCCTCTTCGCCAATTTTTAAGTTGATTGAGACAATCATTTTCTGAAATTGACTCAATTGTTTCATTATTGTTGCACTGAGTCAATTCGGGAAAAGCTTCTTCTCTCTACCCTGATCGTTACCCATAAGTCCAGAATCTATAGCCATTGATTTTTTCATCAGCGCAGAGGGAAGATGGAGACGCAGAGGTAGAGAGAATATATATAATTGTGAGGAATAACGGGACCTTGCCCGGAGTGATGGAGGTATGCTT
>CAZIML010000126.1:0-5679 GCA_964540255.1 uncultured bacterium | reverse complement strand
TTAGAGGGTGTCTACAAAGTGAGGGTTCGTCGAGTTTTTGGATTATTTTGGCCGATTTTCGACTTCAAACTTGGGGGGCTATATACCGTGGTCGATATTGCCCCCCACGATTTGAATCGAAAATCGGCACAAAAGAACCGAAAAATCGACAGAACCTCACTTTGTAGACACCCTCTTAACCACTTTAACAGTGAACGTAAATACCGATAGTTCCTCTTGAATGGATTTGCAACGAATCAATTACATAAATATTTTGAATATAATTTGCGTAGATTTGCGATAATTTCGAGCTCCAAGTATAATTCTTCTGAAACAGGAAGTATTATGATTGCAATGATCGCATTTTTTGTTGTGATAACTGGGCTAGTGATTATCAAAGATTGGCTCTTTTACAAACACCGAGGAAGAGTTCAGCCCGATGATCCAAGCGATGAGAATCCTCCGGTGATTACAGGCCCAAGCGATGCCCTGTCTCAACGGCTGGTCGATCTGTGCAGTAAGGAAAAGTCGAAGGGTCCAGAAAAGTAAAGTGGATTACATCCATTTTGGAATAGGGATGCCTTTCACTGCTTTCCAGCAGTAGGCCCCATCTGTGCTGCAAGACATGAATAGATTCCGGTTTCCCGGAGCATTGTCGAAGACTCGGTTGCATCCCGTGGCCTGACATAGGTCTTTTGAATATTGGATGAGCTGTTCCATACACCGATTCCTTTTAACAGAATCGGAGATGAAATAACCCAAATGTTTTTTGATCTTAGACATCGGGTCTTCCATCTTCTCGGGGCTATAACACCGAACCAGGTCTAGTTCGTGAACAAGCGAGAGGAAGGTATAGCCCAATTTATTTTTCGGATCGGCATCAAAGTCTTTCGGTCTATTTGGCTTACAAGAATAGAAGATCAATTTTTTAGTCCAGTCGATTGTTTTGGAGCTAACCCCAAGTTGTTTGGCGTAGCTTTCGTAAATTAAAGCTGAACGGGCGTTATAATTGTCCGCTGGCGGTTCTGTTATTTTGCTCTCATCGACCCGGCCCGATCTTAAAAAATAGGCTGCCAAGCGAAGATTCATTTTTTCTTCATCCGTGAGGCTGTTGAAAATGCTTTTCTTGTTCGCATCTCCTTTGCTCATTAAGAGATCGAAGAGCGCATCGATGCATGCGGTCTGTCTTGCGGAATGGGTCCCATTGTGGTTTGGACGGTAAGCTACAAGGTCGCCTATTCTCATAGGCCAGTCGCCTAGAGGGTAGGGTTTATTCAAAGTATGTTGATTTGCCAGCCTAAAGATCTCAGAGAGATTTTCTTGAGTGAGTTTGAGATGGGAGACATCGGCGATTGTGATAACGATCCGCTTTGGATTCCCAGGGCGGCCGTTTGCTTCGATGGTGAATGACCCCTTTCCAACAGCTGCAAATAACGATTTTCTTAAAACAGCTACATCAGTGGCGCGATTTCTATGGCGCAGCCGCCTTTGTCCTGCTTGGGGCTCGCTAATTGGGGCTTCGAGATTCGAGCGGTTTATTTCTGCTAAATTTTCAAGTGGAAAGCTAGAGACCGGTTGAACAGGAAGTTGAGCTTCGAACAAGCTTTTCATTCTTTATTTCCTTGCCAAAGATTGAGAAGCTTTTCTCTCATGAGGGCAACTTTTTGAGGATCGAAATGTTGCTTTTTAATCAATGTAGACAGTTTTGATTCGTATTGGCTCCGCTCTATTGATGTCATGTCGTCATAGCGCTTCATTTTCATTGAAGAAAATGGATTCAGAGTTGATTCGTTTCCCATTACAAGGCGGATTTGCGGGAAGTTGATTGCGGAATCGTCAAACAAGATCTCGTGATTTGGATAAGCTGGATGCGGCTTGCCCCCCGAATACGAGATGTATGAATGTTTGGTGGCAAAGTCAAATTCATCGCTTTCATCAAAAAACTGAAGAATGTAACCCCTTTTATGAGAGAGGAGATCCAGCGCCTGAGTCCATAGAGCATCAACTGATTGCGAATCAATCCCAAGCGATGAGAAAAACGGCTTGATAATCTCTCTAACGTTGGCGTGCGTCCACGTAGCATTCTGAAGATAGTATCTTGGCGTTAGATCCCAATCTGCATTGTAAGATTGGTACAAATTCATATTTAACGAAACAATGTGCTGTCTTATATCGGGGGTTGTATCCCAATTTGCAATAGGGATATTTTTTCCTTTTTCCCTTAGAAAATCAGTAGCTTTCTCATAAGAAAACGTCTCGTCCCCAGGGACACGGAGGAATACAAAGTCATCGGGAACTGGTATCTGGAGAATTTCTTTTACAATCGTATGAATAATATCTTGAAAGACTCTGACTGTGCTGGATCCAGCCTGGTAGCCTAAGAATTTTTCTGTTTCATTCCGAGTCATCGATTTAAAAAGATCTATATCTTTTGCTGTCGCTCCAAATTTTTGGAGGGCTCTATTGATTAAGAGAAGGGAGTGGGCGTCAATAAATCGCTTTGTGGGAGGGATAAATTTGACAGCTGTTAATACCGCTTCGAGGTTCGCTGCTCTGTGGTCTTCTAAAGGGGGGAGGAGGGCTGTTGAATAGGTAGGATGACAAGAAAAACGATTAATATATGAGGTGTTAATCATCTATATCCAGTTTATTTAATTTGGCTCATACAATATCCGATATTGTTGATATATTAAACTGAAAAAAATAAACTATTAGTAAATGAAATGCGCTGGAGATCCGTTCAGAGCTTTTCGATGAGAAGATTTAGTCAGCTCAAAAAAACTTTTATTGAATCGAGGGATTATCCTCTTTATTAACCCGAGGGGTAAATAATACTGAGCAACGAGCGCAAAAAGGGTTGGACGGCGGCCAAAAACCGCTCCGGCTGATCATACGGTATTTCTATGAGAGCCTAAGGACCGTCTTTCAATAGGGCCGGTTCCGGCTAAATTTCCTTCGGTTTGTAAGGTTTCCAAAAGTTGCTGGTGTTCAGTTAGGGGTGGATATTGAATCTTGTAATCTTCACAGGTACCCTCTGCTGGAGGCGGCGGCTGGGTATTATTTTTAAGGGCCTCCATCCCGGCACGCACGAAATGAATGCACTGATTAGTCCAGTTTTGGAGGGCAGTATTAACTGAAGACTGAAGAATTTGGCATATGGTTCGGGATGTATAGAAGCATTCGTTGAATTTGAAATCTGAGGTCAGCAGCATCCCGCAAACCTGACTCTTATGAAGGTCTTTAGCAACTACCGCTACTTTCTTCGTGATAGCTTCTAAGACCTGCGGGATGAAATTGACAGCCATTAAAGTCCCTGTCTGGACGACCACCTCCCACGCCATCCCTTCTACATGAAAAATATCAGGAAATCCTTGTGCGGTAGGACAGTTCATCGTGGTGTTATAAAAGATGACAGATGGGATGCTCATAGTTTCCTAAATCTATATTCAAAATGAGGGCAGTAATATTCATCTATGGGTTTTTTTGCGCAGGAGTCTATACCAGCTAGTAAATAATTTCAAGGGGCAAAATTTTAATAGGGATTGAGTATACGCAAGCTGGCTGAAGAATCGTGTTTGGCGATCCGATGATTTACGTTTTGGGGATGATGGGTTCTCTCTTGGCGACCGGCGTTCTTCTTCAGATTGCCTCCTATTTTGGCCTTCCTGTTTCGACCACCCATGCGCTCATTGGCTCAGTCCTCGGCGTTGGAATGGTTCACGGAGTCAAAGCGCTCAATCAACAAGTATTGAAAGAAATCGTCGTCTCTTGGGCCGTCACGATTCCTTTGTGCGCCCTCTTCAGCATAGCCTCATTCCTTTTCCTCAAGCTCTGCTCCATTCAGTAAAAAAATTGACGTTATTATTTTTTTTTGATATTTTGATGTAGATTCTTAAAGTCAGGTGAAGAAGTGCCGCGTCGATTTCCGATCGTTTGTTTTTCCATCCTCTTAGTTTGCGGGGGGGGGGGGTACTACCCATCTCTAGAAGCAACGAATTTAACGGTAAACGTAACCACTGACAGCTCCTCGGGGAGCGGCGGCTCTGGGTCTGGCACTACGGGTGATTTGCGCTATTGCCTCAATTACATCAACCAAAACCAAGGCTCCACTCCCTTCGTCGTCACCCTCCCCTCCTCTTCAACCATTACTTTAAGCAACATGCTTCCCCTTCTCAACCTCACAGGGACCGCTACGATCACGATTGAGGGATCGGGAAGCACCCTCAGCGGAGCCAGCACTTACAATGGCCTTTTTGCACGGCAAGGAACGATCACCATTCAAAACCTAACACTGACTCAATGCAAAGCCCAGGGAGGGACAGGTGGATCTTCTGCGGGGGCATCGGGAGGAGGAGGAATGGGCGCTGGAGGAGCCCTTTTCATTGATCAGGCGGCAGTCTCTCTCAGCAACGTGACAATGACGAGCAGCAATACCGCATCTGGGGGAGCGGGGGGCGGAGGTGGAGCCAGAAACTGCAGCGGAGGAGGAATGCTCAGGGGGAACGGGAATTGCAATACCTACATTGCAGGTCCGGGCGGGGGCGGGATCGGAGGAGTGGGAGGAGCTGCTTCCTCAGGCGGCGGCGGGGGGGGCGGAGGAATCGGCCCAGGAGCGAACGGAGGGGGAAGCGGCGCTGGGGGAAGCGCTGGGGGAGGCTATGGAGCTACTTCAGGTGCCTCAGGCGCTGGCGGTTCATCGGGAGGAGCCACAGGCGGCGGAGGCGGGGGCGGAGTCAGCGGAGGGACGACTCCCACAACTCCCACCTATGGAGGAGGAGGAGGAGGAGGACCCACTCCAGGCAATGGAGGCGTCGGGGGATACGGCGGAGGCGGAGGCGGAGGTGGCTGGCTTACTTGCGCTCCAGGCGGGGGAGGAAATGGAGGAAGGGGGGGGTTCGGCGGAGGGGCGGGAGGGGCCGCTTGTTATGGAAACGGAGGAGGAGGAGGGTATGGGGGAGGCAATTCGAACTATAACTTAGGCATTCAGGCGGGATTTGGAGGAGGAGGAGGAGTTGGCAGCATCTCAGGCGGTGAAATCGGCGGAATTGGAGGCGGAAACGGAACTTTTGCCTCAGGCGATGGAGCGGCTTTTGGAGCAAATATTTTCATCAATAGCGGCGGAACATTGAATATCACCGGTCCCCTTTCAATCAGCGCAGGAACAGTAACCCCTGCAAGCACCGGCAACTCTTGGTCCGCTGCAGCCAAAGGAACCGGTATTTTTGCCCTTGCTGGAAGCACGATCAATTTTAGTCCAGGAAGTTCCGATGCGATGACCATTGGAGGGACGATCGTGGATGATAGCATCGACACACTCCCTTCAGGGCAATCGTACACTCAAGGGAGCGGATCGGGAGCCTCTTTGACTCAAACCGCAGGCACTTTGACTTTGTCTGCTGCGAACACATACAAAGGGAATACGACTCTTTCGGGAGGAACTCTTTCGATAACGAACGCCTCAGCTCTTGGATCCAGCGGCACCCTCGCGATGTCCAGCACAGGGACTTTGAGTTTAGGCTCTGGGATCACATTGAGTCGGCCTGTCACCCTTTCTGGAACCACCACCACAATGCAGGTGAGCTCGGGAACGGGAACTTTGAGCGGAGCAATCACCGGAATCGGCGGCGCCTTGACAAAGAGCGGCGCAGGAACTCTCGTTCTCAGTAATATTAGCAACACTTATTCAGGGGGAACAACGAT
>CAZIML010000125.1:0-5686 GCA_964540255.1 uncultured bacterium | reverse complement strand
TTTCTTGCCATTAAAATCGGCGATTCAAATCGTATTGTAGTCTTAGCCCACTTGATGAAAAATACCGTGTTAGTGAAAGAAGGTGATTTTGTCATTCGGGGCCAGCCCCTTAGCAAAGTGGGTAACTCGGGCAATACGTCTGAGCCTCACCTCCACATGCATATTGTAGAAACCACCTCAGATGATCTCCTTTTTAATGAGCTCGGTATTCCTATGACGTTTGATGGTCAATTTTTGATCAGGAATCAGCGTGTATTTATGGATGAAAATGGGAATAACTAATGAATCAAAATCCCCCTTAATCTGATTGGGGTGACATACTAACTTTGGCTTGTTCCTCCCATATTTTGACTATTATTCTCTAAACCGATATACCTCCTCTCAAAACAACTTACCGGCCCTATGATTTCATCTTTTGCAAGCGATAATTTTTCCGGCATTCATCCCGATGTACTTCGAGCCATCCAAGAAGCGAATGTGGGCCATTCGATGGCTTATGGGGCAGATCCATGGACGCAGAAAGCCGAGCAGCTTTTCAAGCATCATTTTGGTCCTGACACGGAGAGCTTCATCGTTTTTAACGGGACAGCGGCCAACGTTTGTGCGCTCAAGCATCTTCTATCTCCTTGGCAATCGGTCCTATTGCCTTCTACCTCTCACATGTGGACAGACGAATGTGGAGCTCCTCAAGCCGTTTCAGGGTGCTCTCTTCTTCCTGTGCCCTCTGTGCGAGGGAAGATCACCCCTGACCAGTGCGCTCCATTCCTCCATGGGAAGGGGTTTCAGCACCATACTCAGCCGGCGGCCCTTTCGGTCACTCAATCGACGGAATGGGGGACTGTTTATTCTCTTGCTGAACTAAAGGCCCTGGTCCACTTTGCCCATGAGAACGACCTTCTCTTCCATCTTGACGGCGCCCGTCTTTCTAATGCGGCCGCCAGCCTCAACCTTCCTCTCAGAGCCCTCACAACGGACATAGGTGTAGACATCGTTTCATTTGGTGGGACGAAGAATGGTCTTATGGGCGCTGAGGCGATTTTGTTTCTGAAGAAAGATCTAGCAGTCAACTTTCAGTATGTGAGGAAGCAGCAGATGCAGCTTGCCTCGAAGATGCGATTTCTTTCAGCGCAGATGATCGCCCTTCTTGAGACAGATCTTTGGCATAAGAACGCGGTTCATGCGAACGGCATGGCGAAGCTTCTTGAATCATCTCTCAAGAGGCATTGTCCGAGCCTGCCCATTCTTTATCCTGTTGAGGCGAACGCCCTATTCGTGCAGCTTCCCTCTCCCGCCATTTTGAAAGCTCTCCAGGAAAAGAGCTTTTTCTGGGTATGGGACCCAGAGCAGAACGTAGCGCGCTTAATGACCTCCTGGGACACGCAGCCCTCCTTCATCGACACCTTCATCTCCCACCTGAAATCCCTCCTTGTATGAACATTTTGGAGATTGGCAAGTCTATCGATAATTCTAGGGAGGTTGTATTTGTATAAAAATATTGATTCCGGGCTGACAGTTCGGTAAGATCCTCCAGTTTAACATTCTTGAAAGGAAAACCATGAGGAACCTGGTCATATTTTTGTCACTTATCATCACACTTTCGACTTCAACGATTTGGCCAAACCCTAGTGAGCAGGAGGAAAAAGTGTACATTGCGCCTTCGGAGCTAATGCTATTAGATCAGGGAATGTACGCATACATCGAGGGAGAATGGACTCAAATCGATGCCCTATACAGAGATCCCCAAGGTTACTTTGTGGATACGAAGAAAAATCCCAACGTGAATCAGTGGTGGTGTCCAAGTTGCAATTACTGCAACAGCAGCTGGAGCAGAACCTGTCAGCGCGAGTATGCGGATGGGGAAAAGTGTGGATATCCGAGACCTTGGTAAACACCGTTGAGAAAGAGTCTAGCCTTCTTTTTGTTGATCGTTTCAATTTGGATCATAGCAGAGCATTGGCCTATTGAGATTCAGATTTCTAGTGCCGAGGACGCACTTTCCAACCCTATATCCCTTAGGATGTCTCGGAAGGACAAACGGCAGCTTGATTACCTTTTCAGAGAAGTATGTTTTAGAAATGCTTGGGCATATACTTTAATCGGCAGCAAGCCAATGTCTATCCACCAATATACAAAACCCATCGTGGCCTTTAAGCAGATGATATTCAATCCCGAGTACATTGGCGCGCTTATCGACTGTTTTCATCCGCTAGACACAGGCTCTCTTATGAATCTACTTAACCCCGAGCACTTTAGGATTAAAAATGGATGGAAAACATTAAATAAGCATCTTAAGAAACTGCCAATGACACGGTTTCACCTTTTAACCCACACCTCCAGAGACAACGAAACGACGGTGATCGGCATAGTCGATAAGGTCAAGCTGATTCAGACTGTTTCTCAATATAGGGACGATTTTCAGCAACTGCTCGAAGCTCTTCAAGCAGAACCGAACGACCTACTTGACGATCGCAAGCTAAGGTCTTTTCTAGCTTCCCTGCATGGAGATCAACTCATTGGCACGCTTCTAGGTTATGGTAGAGAAAACGCTTTTCTCTTCAATCGTTATCGGAAAGATAAAGTTGATCCTGTGAACCGTCCGATGATTGGGGCTTGGCAAGAATTTGAGAGTGACTATTTGGAGCAAATTGCGCGAAAAAACGGTGCCTGGACGTTGGCTGATTTATTTTATCCAACCTTTGTGTGCGACCCAAACTCATCTGAAACCGCTGAGCTCAAGAAAGTCTATCGGGAAGACAGAGAAAACATCCTCACCTATTTTGAAGGGAAGGACCTCGTTGGAGCGACCCTCTCGTTACTCTGCAGGCCATAAGTAGAAGTGAAGATCTGCTTTTTCCGCTATCTCATAGGTCAATTCGTGCTTTCGTCAACTTTCACTCTACATGCGTCTATTCGTCACCCTTTGATAATTTGACGATCATTTGAGCAAATAGCGAATCATTTTTGGCCATTTGGAGAATCTCCTTTCTCTCTTTTGCATAACGAAGCTTTAATTCTTTTGTTTCATCAGTAGTTGGATCGCAAGCGAAAGAAATTGGCATAGCTTTTGAAAATATGTAGAAGATTGGGTGAATTCTATACGAAAATGCCTCAAGGGGGATTTTTTCATCGTTAGAGAGTATTTGATTTTTGGCGAATAATTCCGCATTGTGAGCTCCATAACCGAGCAAAATCCCAATCAGCAGGTGGTTCTTCATCAGTTGTTGAAAAAGAGGACCGTCATTTTTTAAACAAAGAGTTAAATCATCGAAAGTGATTCGGTTTTGGAATGCTTGGTTAAACCAAGCTTGGTTTTGAAGGTATATTTCCTCCACATTTTTTAAGTTAGCAACCAAAATGAATTCGTGGTTGTTATGTATATATTTACGAATGATAAATTCTTTCGAGTTGAAAGATCCTCTTATTTTTTCCCACGCCTCCCATCCCTTTTTTGCATTTTCTGTCGAAAGCAATCGACCTATACTCATTGGTTTTGTGCCGAACAACGTGTAGGCGAAATCAGAGAAGAAAAAATGATATTCGAAGAACTCTCTAAGCCTTACGCTCTCTTCTTCAGACAGACTGGTCAATTCTTTGTGAAGAGCTGTTTGTTGTTTTTTTGCGGAGGGGCTTGGTTCAAGTTTTAGAACAGTTATTGAAGTTATGAATAGACAGATGGCAAGGATAGCTGCTAAAGTTTTCTTGTTTTTCACAATTCCAGGGAGGGCAAAATGTTTATCAGAAGTATAGCGATTCTCTTCTTTTTTTTGTCTGTCAGGTTATTTGGGCATGAAACCTTCTTAGGTGGATTAAAAGTAGCTGGTGATTTATGCAGGGTGCGGGTAAATCCATCGGAAATTCTTGTTCGGGAAGACGGGATGTACCATGTGTGTAAAAATCGGCATTTGATCCCCATCTCTGGATTGCAATTTGAAGCTGGATCTTACACTGCTACAGTTCCAAGAGGCGGAATTGAGGATGTTTTTGGCGTTTGGTGGTGCTATAACTGCCAAAACTGGAACTCCAAGTTTGATCACTCCTGCCAATATTGCGGATGCCCAAGATAACTGAGAGCGAAGCTTGTTGCGCGAGTGTAAAGTTGACCAATTGACCCTAATCCATCAGCACTTGAGGAAGTGCTGAGAGATACATCTACTTCGGGATTTCTTCAGTAGCAGGAATTTGTACATAGACGTATTTTTCAGAAAAATCGAGAAAGACACGATTTGTTCGGAAGAACTCCATACCTAAGATTGCGTCCACTTGGATGGGTAACTCGATTGGCATTCTGTGAAATGAAATGGGACCAAAATCAGTTCCTTTGATTTCAAACCATGGATAATTTGTGATTGTTTCAGGATCCCAAACAGCATCATCCAGTGATTTCTCACTCTTAGTTGGGGCATTTAGTACATTCCAGGTTGAGCCTGTATCTAAGACGCAGTGCATAGGGCCATCGGGTGTATTGATATCGATCTCGACGAGTCCTTGATCAAGCAAAAGAGCTGTTTTGCAAAACGTCTCGATTGGGTAGTTCTCCTCATTGAGCGTAGTGATGCTGTCGCAAAAAGCGATCTGAGAGTTTGGGATATCGATGAGCAGGTTTGTGCGAGAGAAAAGAGGGTAGCCCAGCCTCCCATCCTCCCTTCTGGGAGTTGAGCTTTTCCCATCCTGGATAAACTCAGCATCCTTTAAAAATTCATCGTTTTCAATGTGTAAAATAGGCGGGGAGAAAGTCATCGAACCGATTTTAAGCTTGGGGATTCGGTACAGTTTTTTTTGATATTCTTTTCCTCGTATTCCGAATGTAGTGTGTTCTTTGACAAATGATTTCGATGAAATCAGATCAACTTTTTCTTGCCGAACGGACAAATCTCCTTGAAAACCCAGATCCAGCTTGAGTAAATACATTTCCCCCTCGATTTCAGCTTCAAAGCAGGGACATTCGAAATCGTTGAATTCAGCGATGGAAACCGATGCAAAAAATTTGGGTATTTTAGTTTCCACAATGGGATTCTCTGAGAGGGGATTTTCGTTCCTAGCGACCGAGCAGCCTCCGGCTAAAGCGAGAAATGCGATAAAAATATTTTTCTGCATCTTCATAAGCATTTAGGAGGCACCGGCTTCACCGGTGCCCAAATTGTACAACGTTTATTAATTCTTTTTTTCGCTATGCTCTGCAGAAATTGTCGCTTGGCCTGATCCATCGCGACCGCTTCCGATTTTCAATTTGTAGTCTTCCTTAGACAACAAAATCTGAGAGTAGTAGGCTCTGGGGTCAAACAAATTCACCAAAGGAGAAGCGTGTGAATAAAGGAATCATATTGGCCCTTATTTCAATGTTAATGCCGTTGCCATCTTTTGCGCAATCGGGAGAGGAAATCGAACAGGAAAAAGTTTATGTAGAGCCGTCCCAATTAGCTTTTACAAACGGAAGCATATTTGCCAATCTAGGGGGTGAATGGGTGCCAGTCGACGCAATATATTCGAACGCTGGCGGGATGCTTGCGGCAATAAAAAAGGATCCTAATATTGACCGATGGATTTGCGCCTGTCGTTATAACAACAATGGATGGGACAGGACTTGCCAAAGGGTGTATGGAAACGGAGAGAAATGCGGCCTCCCTCGTCCCTGGTAAAATGCTCTTTAAAAAGAGCTAGTCTATTGATATTCGTAACGATTTGTCTT
>CAZIML010000124.1:0-5723 GCA_964540255.1 uncultured bacterium | reverse complement strand
GTTCTAGTGGGTTCGTCTTCGCTTTTGATTGAATGATTGACACGCATCAATCGCAGCAGCCACCCCTTCAGAGGCTCTATGTCTGATTTCATTTGTGCTATCTTGTGAGATTCGGGAGGCGAATCGTTCGCAGGTTAAAAGCATTCGAACTAATTCAGCGTCGTCCTTATCGACCGCCTCTTCAAGAATGGATTTCAATGCCTCTTCAGAGAGGCGCGCGAAATGTTCTGTAAATGGATCTGAATTCAATAAAGTGGTTAAGATATCATATCTTCTCTTCTCTACCGCAATTGAAAGACTATCCTCAACGGATGGGACGTTCGCTGGAATCGATGCGACGAGGTCGCGATGGTTCAAAAGTTCCTGAACAATGCGCAAAAATCCCTTTTGTGTTGCGATCTGGATCGAAGCGCCAAGCATCGGATGATTGATTAGATCTATGCGGTGGATTCTCGAAGGGATGGAGATGGAACGAGTTTGATTTTCACGGATAGTAGGAGCTAGAAGAATGCGGATACATTGAATTTTCCCCCTGCTAGCTGCTGACCAAAGAGCCATCGGAAGCTGTCTCGGATTCGCTTCGACCAACCTTTCGCACTGAAGAAGCTCTCTTAAAACATGCGAGCGCCCATTTTCCGCGGCTTCGACAATCGCGCGAGAAACTGCATCTCGAGGAGCTTTATCAAAAAAATTGTGATGTTGAACGAAGGCTCTAACAATCTCATGATGCCCTCCTTGAACGGCACCAGAAAAAGCCTCAATGATCATATTTGGCGAATATTCGTTCAAACGAGCCATAAGGTCTTTCGCGATGATTGTGTAGCCACTGGCCGCAGCGAATTGTAAAGTGGTTTCCAAACTCTGAATGGTTATATCGGGATGGTTCATACAAGCCCGAACACCTCGGATATCCCCCGTAATGACCGCATTAAAAAGATCCGTTTCTAATCGGTCTTCCACGTATGATGAATAAATGGATAATGAGTCGTCAGTAGCAGTAGATATTGACATTATTAGCTCCTTTTTTTTGTTTAATTATAAAATAATTTCAAATTAATTAAAACATGAAACTTTATATAATTAATCGGATGTGTATAGAGAAACTCCTTCCTGAGGGAAGGAGTTTTTCAATTTACTTGGGAACTGCGTCGAGATTGTAGAGAAAGGTATCGGGGAAGAATTTGGAGAGGATCTTTACTGCATTATCCCCATTTTGGGCATGAACCGCTGCTGAGTAGAGGCATAAGCCCACTCCGTGTCCCGCTCCATAACCGCTAAAAACTACTGCATCATCTTTCAGAGTCACTGTAAAGTCAGAGCTCTTTAAATGGCTCGCTCCCAGGCGGGCTTGAAGAGTGAGGAAGTCGATATCATAACTCTCGGCTCCATCTTTGAATCGAATGCCGTAGACTTTTGAGGATTCTTTATCGACAAAAAGATCGACCGACTTGATTTGGGGAATATCGAGAAGGTGGGAGAGAGTTTTCTTCCCAATTTGATAACTCCATTTCGCCTCATTGCGAGAGAGAGCGGCATGGGGCGCCTCGACTCCCTTTTCTGGGGCGAAGTTCTCTTTCCGGAAGATCGATGAGTAGGGGGCTGTTTTTCCAGCGCTATGCTCAGTCCAGGCGGTTGCAAAAGGGACATTCCCTCCATTTTCAGAGTGGAGGAGGATCAAATGGCGGGTGCTCTCAACGGCGCGGTCGATCGATGAGTTATGGACCACAAGGGCAGAACCCTGGTAGCGCGCTTCTTGCGCAGTGATGTGCCAAAAGCTGTTTGGATTGGCCCGAGTGGCTCTATAATAGGCATCGGTTCGAGCGAGGATCGCAAGGGCCGACATCACTTCGGGTTCCAGGGGAGTGAGGAATTGGGAAGTGAGGGTCGATTTTACATACGATTCAATATCGACATCGTTGACAATGTTGATCTTTCCATTCACTCCATAAATGGCAACGGCTCCTGCATATTGGATCCCATTGATGAAGATCGCCGTCTCTTCAGAGCGGGGTTTGATGTAGATCTGGTGAACCGCAGGGAACTCTTCGCCCCATTTCAGTCCACTTTCCAGTTCATGAATCATGAACCTTTTCCCTAAAAGGCCTGAGGAGACTTTCGTTCCGTCATGCGGATTGAAGATATAGTAGGGGCCCTTCACTTCAAGGAGAGCTCCGTCGACCTCTTTTTCAAGAAGGATCTGGAGATTGCGGGGAGCCATTGGCTCAGCAATCCTCTCATAGTTGGTATATTCGTCTGCTGGAAGAAGAGCGCTGCACAGCACCATGGCAGCCATTAAATAAGTTCTCATTGCTTGGTCTCCGGTATTTTTTTGGGTTTTAAACCCAGATGTTCATAGGCTGCAGCTGTAGCTTCCCGTCCCCGAGGGGTCCGTTTGATCATCCCTTGCAGGATAAGAAACGGTTCATAGACCTCTTCGATCGTATGAGATTCCTCGCCGCAAGCTGCAGCCAAATTATTGAGGCCTACAGGGCCCCCGTCGTGATGATCAATGATAACATTTAGGATTTTTTTGTCCATTTCATCTAAGCCTCGTTCATCGATGGATAACATTTCAAGGGCTTTCTTAGCTAAAATGGGATCTATTTCCCCTCTTTTTTGAATCTGAGCAAAATCCCTCACCCAGCGGAGGAGGTTGTTCGCGATCCGGGGCGTTCCGCGCGATCGCTTTGCGATTTCTAAAGAGGCTTCCTTCGTCAATTTTATATTCAAGAGACCGCCCGATCTTTGGACGATTTGACTCAAGTCAGATGGTTCATAATAATCGAGGCGGAGCGAAATGATGAAGCGGCTCCTCATCGGCGCACTCAATAATCCCGATCGGGTGGTTGCTGCCACAAGGGTAAAAGGATTGAGTTTTACTTGCACAGTTCTTGCATTGGGTCCCGAATCAATCATCAAATCGAGAGAAAAGTCTTCCATCGCAGAATAGAGATACTCTTCGGCGGCTTTCGGCATCCGGTGAATCTCATCGATGAATAATACATCGCCCGCCTTTAAATTAGTCAGAACACCGGCGAGATCGCCCGGCTTATCGATCGAAGGGCCCGAAGTGACGTGGAGCTGCGTCCCCATCGATTTGGCAATGATGTGGGCGAGAGTTGTTTTCCCAAGTCCCGGAGGCCCCGAAAAAAGGCAATGGCCCAAAGCCTCTTTGCGGCTCATAGCAGCTTCAATGAAAATTTGGAGGCGCGCCTTCACATTTTCCTGTCCGATAAACTCATTTAAAAATTGAGGACGGAGGGGATTTTCGAAGGGAACATCAGGCTTTGCCCAGGAGGACTCAATAAATGGTTCGCTCATATCAAAAAACTGTAGCAAAAAAACCATTTCGAACGCTATACATAAGGTGTTCACCCCTGAAAAATTCAACCCCCCGAAATCGATGACACTACGCTCAGACCGATGGATCCGCCGAATGGCCGCCGAACAGAAGATGATTGAACCGTTTGTTGACGGTCAAGTGAAAGAAGCTAATGGAACGAAACTCGTCAGTTACGGCCTCTCCAGTTATGGCTACGACTTACGGGTCGCCGAAGAGTTTAAGGTATTCACCAACGTCCACAACGCAATGATCGACCCGAAGAATTTTCAGGCCAATTCTTTCGTCGACATCAAGGCTAAAACTTGCATTATTCCTCCCAACTCATTCGCCCTTGCAAGAAGCGTTGAGTATTTTCGAATCCCGCGCGATGTTTTGACCCTTTGCATCGGCAAATCAACTTATGCAAGATGCGGCATTATCGTGAACGTAACCCCCTTCGAGCCCGAGTGGGAAGGGTATGTGACCCTCGAAATTTCGAACACAACCCCTCTGCCAGCTAAAATCTATGCAGGGGAGGGACTCGCCCAAGTCCTCTTTTTCCAAGCCGATGAAATTTGCGAGACTTCCTATGCAGACCGGAAGGGAAAATATATGAGGCAAATGGAAATCACCTGTCCAAGTATTTAATAAAGTGGTATTAGGTTTAATAGGAGTTAAAAATGTCTATCTTGAGCCAAAGCTGGTGGGTGATTGCCGTGTGCGCAGCTACAGGTCTTACCTATTTTCACTTCATCAAGGACAAAAAAGGCTCTCTCAATGAGCTCGCCGCCCGCCTTGAGCAGATGGAAGAGAGAAAACTCCTCCTCCGTGAGAAACGGGAAGATCTCCAACTCCGGATCGCCTCTCAAAGCGACCCCGCTTGGATTGAAATGGTTTTGATCCGCGATTTAGGGGTTGTACCTGAGGGGTTTCTCAAGGTACACTTTAACTCGACTTTGTCTAATTTTTAGAGAGGGAATCCAGAGGAAGCGCTCTGCAAATTTTTTATTTCTTTGCGAAATTTATAGCCAAAGGCACTATTTATGAGCAAAGAAATGAAAAATTTGCCAGCGATTTCCTCGGAGACACCGCTAAAAATTATACAAAGTCGAGTTTCATAGTCAATGATCCTACTATTATTTCTATTGATTCTCCTCTCGGCGTTTCTATCGGGCTCGGAGACCTCACTTTTCGCCCTGTCGCCCCTGACGATCCGCTCCTACAGGAGCGGAGGAAACCCCCGCCTCCAGCTGATCGCCCGGATGATGGAGCGTCCCCGCGATGTGTTAGTGACGATATTGATGCTCAATATCTTAGCCAACATTTTGATCCAAAATAGCGTCTCGACCCTCTTCGATGCTTATGAGAGCTGGGCCTTGAAAATCTTCGTCCCTCTTGCCCTCACCTTGATTTTTGGCGAGGTGCTCCCCAAGTCGCTCGCCCTTCCCAGCCACACCCAAATCGCTTACCGAGTCGCTCCGATCATCCATTGGGCTGCCCAAATCCTGACCCCTTTCCGGAGAATTTTCACTCAAGCGACCAGTTGGATTTCCCGTTTTCTCTTTTTTTTCCTCCGCGAAGAAAAAGAGATCTCCTCCGACGAGCTGCGCCACGTGTTGAAAACCTCCGAAGAGCGGGGCGTCTTGATGCCGATCGAATCAGATCTGATCAGCGGGGCCCTCGATTTGCAAAATTCTGCAGTCAAAGAGCATATGCGCCCAAGAGAGGAGATCATCGCCTATGATCTCAACGAACCCCTTTCCCACCTTCTCACCCTTTTTGTCGATCAGGAAACTACCCGAATTCCTGTTTACGAGAATGATCTTGAAAATCTGAAAGGGATCTTGTCGGCCCGCGACTATTTTTTTCATAGAGAGCAGATCAAAAAACCGTCCGATCTTCTCCCCATATTAAAAAAGGCCTACTTCCTCCCTGAAACGACCCGCGCCTGGACCACGTTGCGCAATTTGCGCGAAAGGGGAGTGAATCTTGCCATAGTGGTCGATGAATATGGATCGATTTCTGGAATCATCACTCAAGAAGATCTCGTCGAATCGGTCGTCGGGGAAATCGTCGATCTGCGCGATGCGAAAAGTCTTTATACTCAATCGAGTCAAGATGTGATCATCGCGAGCGGCAAGCTCACTTTGAGCGAATTTGAAAAGATCTTTTCGACCCCCCTCAAGACGACAAACAGCGTCGTCACTCTCGGCGGATGGCTCATTGAACAGTTGGGAGACATCCCGCCAACCGGCGCAAAATATGCGACCGATCAGTTCCTCTTTTACGTCCTTGCCGCCGATCCCAATCGGATCCGCCGGATCTATGTGAGGAGGCTGAAAAAGTGATTTTTTACCTATCGATGACCCTTCTTGCGATTGGAGTTCAAGGGCTCTTTGCA
>CAZIML010000123.1:0-5743 GCA_964540255.1 uncultured bacterium | reverse complement strand
TGATTTTGTCCTCTACGGACCCAAAGGTCTCATCGCAATAGAGGTAAAACGGTCGAAAAAAATCAATCCGGATGATCTCAAGGGGCTCAAGGCCTTTCAATCCGACTATCCGACGGCCAGGTTATATATTTTTTATGGGGGGAATCAACGCCTTTACTTTGATACGATTGAAGCCATTCCTATTGCTGAATCGCTAAAGACCCTTTCGGAGATCATAACTAATCCAAGAAGCCAATAGGAGACAAAGAGGGTCAACAAGGCAAAGCCGAGTTCAATGTTGATGGCTTTTAAGCCACTCTTCAACGAATGGGGTCATGTCCCTTTTCCTCAAATCTTCGATCTCAATCCATTCGAATTCCATTTCGCTATCAAATCCCGAAATAGGGGAGATCCCTTCAACCTCGTAAATGAGGCCGATTCTGTGGAAGATATATTTTTCACCCATCTCGTCTTTCGTTATTCTTTGGCAGCTCAAGTTGCCCCACAAGCGGATCGTATTGAAAGAGAGGGCCACTTCTTCTTTCCATTCCCGTCTTAGGGCCGCTTCGATTTCCTCTCCCGGTTCGATTCCTCCGCCTGGCCAATCGAGCCGTCCTTCGAAGGCCCCTTTTCCCTGTTTGACCAAGAGGATTTTGCCCTCCTTCCTACCGATGCCGTAGGCTCCTACCCTCGTTCGAATTGGGAGAGGCAATTCAATCACTTGATCTGTTTTGCGATCCATTTCTCTTCCTTTTTGAACTCAACGACGCCGCAGTTATCGATGGCCCAGCTGTGCTCATTGATTTCCAGCAGACAGCAGAGAGCCCAATGGACCCCTCCGTGGGCGACGATAAGGACAGGGCCTGGCAGTTGGAGCGCCTCATTGAGACCCTCCCTCACCCGATCCATAAATTTTCTTGCCTTCCCCTCTTTTGGCAATCGAGCATACATTCCTAGAGTTCTCAATTCTTTCCAGATTTCGGAGGAGCACTCGCCTAAGTTTTCGATTTCGTGATGAGGTGCATTGACACGAGCAGTTACAATTTCTTTCGTTTCTATCGCCCGCTTCATTGGGCTAACGCAGACAGTTTTGACTCGAAGGGATGCGACTACAGGCTCGATTTTTTGGGCCTGTGTTCTCCCAACTTCATTGAGAGGAATGTCGTGAGGGTGGTCCCCCTTATCTGCACCTTCAAGGGCATTGTGATCAGTCTGACCATGTCGGACGAAGAAAAATTGTTGATTTGGGATCATAATCCCTCAATAGTATCAGAGCTCAGTGGCAAAATTCCAACATAATCAGAATCTTCAGGCGTTATTACAATAAAAACTTTGGATTTCTAACCGCATCAAAGAGTATACTCTCCTCTTCAAATTGCCGGAGGAGTAGCGATGACGTTGAATTTAAATTTAGTGAGAGGGTACGTTTCCTCTACGTTGGCGAAAGCGCCCACATTGCGAGACCAGGCCCTCTCCGGAGTGATTTATTCTCAAATCATTGATTTTCAGGGTGATATTAAAGTCTCTGGGCATAGAGAGCATTCTTTCTTTTCGAATCGGAGTGGCCATATCGCAAAGCCTGCCAAAGCGATCCGTTTTTCTCCCTATGGATACTGGAGAGATTTGCTGACATCGATCCGAAGGATTTTTACAGGTGTGGTATTTCCTCCGGTAGGTTCAACTGAAGATTTACAGGTATATTTGTCGCAAGGGCGCCGAGTGACTGTTTACTGTGCGATTGATGGTTCTGAGGCGAATATGGAGGTGGAAGGGGATCAAAAATCTTTATTGGCCCGAATTGGCGACTCATTTCGTCGCCTGCTTTGTTGAACGCATCCACTTACGCAAGGCTATTTTTTACATCGATGACGAATCGGTATTTCACATCTTTCTTCAACATCCGTTCAAAGGCCTTATTAACTTGGTCTATCGGGATCAACTCGATGTCTGCAGTGATACCGTGTTCTGCGCAAAAGTCTAATACTTCCTGAGTTTCTTTGATCCCCCCGATGAGAGATCCTGCAAGTTTTTTCCGCTGGAAAATCAAGTGGCCGATCGTGGGGCTTGGGTGATCTTCTTCGGGCACACCCACAAGGCAGAGTGTTGCATCTCGTTTTAGTAGGAGTACATAATCATCGAGTTCGTGTGAGCTGGAGACTGTATCGAGGATAAAATCGAACCGACCTTGATGTTTGTTCATCTCTTCTTCGCTTTTTGATAGGATCACTTCGTGGGCCCCTAATTTCAAAGCATCTTGGACTTTATTGGGGGAGGTAGTGAAAACGGCGACGTGGGCTCCCATGGCTCTTGCCAATTTTACGGCCATGTGACCCAAGCCCCCGAGACCCACGATCCCCACCACCGATCCTTTGCCCACTTTCCAGTAGCGAAGAGGGGAGTAGGTGGTAATCCCTGCGCACACCAACGGGGCGACGCCGGCCAGTTGGCTTTCTTTAAACTTTTTAGGCACGTGAAGGACATAATTTTCATCCACGACGATCCTTTTGGAGTAGCCGCCGTAGGTCATTTTGCCTGTCTGGGGCTCTGGACTATTGTACGTAAGGGTGAACCCATTCTCGCAGTACTGTTCCAGGTGGTCCTTACAGCTTGGGCATCTCCTACAGGAATCGACCAAGCAGCCCACGGCAGCCAGATCTCCCACACGAAACGATTTTACCTTGCCTCCCACCCGATGGACCCGTCCGACGATTTCATGGCCTGGGACGATGGGATAGACGGTCTGTCCTCCCCACTCGTTCCTCACCATATGGAGATCGGAGTGGCACATTCCGCAATAGAGGATTTCGATATCGACATCGTGGGGACCTAGTTCCCGTCTTTCAAATTGGAATAACTCCAATCCAGAATGATCTGAGTGGGCTGCATAGCCGGTCGTTTTCATCATCTCCTCCTGAATCAATATTCCCTCAATACTAGGAAAAGAAAGTCCCCAATTCAATAATTTTCTTTACCCAAGGCCCAAGGGTGAATACTCCTTCGCCTAAAGAGCCAGTTGCGTAGATTCTAAGCGGCGGCGGCGTGCGAGAGGACTTCTCTGGCTTTCTTCTCAACTAAATCGATCGTATCAGAATTAAAAGTTTTTGCTTCTCTGATTCTCGGAAGAAGCGATTTGAGCTCTTCTCCGCTATTTCGAACCATCTCTCTTTCAAAAGCATCGAAGATCTGAGGAGGCATTTGGGATTTCATATAAACAAGAATGGGGTTTAGGGCACAAGTTCCCCAAGACTGCGGGGGATGTTTTTCATAAACGGCCTTTTTTGCTTGATGACGGGTTACGCAATGATTTTCGATCGTCTCGTAGAGCTCGTTAATCGGGTCGTAGTTTGGGCAGTTTCCGCAGGTGAAATTGAGCAGTTTTATCAGAAACTCTTGATCGATGACCGCTTCTTTTGATAAGTTTTGAAAAGCTAAAGGCTCAATCGATTGATCGCCCCAGAAGAGTCTTTTGAACCATTCCCAAGACCATGTATCCCTTGTTGACCCCTCTCCGGTGTTTAAGACTACAAATTCGTATCCATTGAGTGAGGTTCTTCGGACTGCAAAAACAACTGCATGCCCCCCCTCGTCATTCATGTAGCCCCCAGGGATCAACATACTTTCTCCAATGGCTGATCCTTCGATTTTTCTGTCACTCTTGGAGGCGAGTTCGGCGATCTAGCACGACCTCTCAAAACGAAGCACTCGAGCTATTAGGGAATCGAAAGCAATTTCTTCTCCAAACTTCAGTTGATTGATCACCCGCTGAATGTTTTGCTTCTCAGGAAGAGACAATCTTTTTCCTTCTCTGAAGAGAAGTCGATTCAAATCAACAGGAAGAGTTCTATAGAATGCGATAGGGGAAGCCCCTTCAAGCTTCGAATCTATTTTCATTTTTTCGTCAGAATTCAAATTTTTTAATAGACTGAACGAGCATCTCTTGAATTTAAATTGGTCTGAATCGAATTGGTCCTTTAAAAGCCTTAATGCTGTCGGATTTACATATGAGTCCCAAATTTCGATGATCCATCGGATGACGATGAATTGACGTTGCTTGTTTTTAACAATGTCCACTTTTTTGATGACGCTCCATAGGATTTTTTCCGATGGATTCCGATAAATCCAAAAATAATTGAGGATTCGCTCGAAAAGGCCCTTCGGACCCGCAATGCGTAAAGCGAGATTTTGAAGTGCGCTAGAGAGGTTGCCGAGAGTTTCGACACGTCCTTTTGGACTTTTTTCAACCGAATCATAAGTAGAAATATTTTGAAGAATTGAGCGAGCTAAAGCAGGGGTAAATTTTTCAGTGCCATGAAACTGCGATGCGCAATTATTTATATATTTAGTTGTTTCTTCTAATTGAGTTCTTATTTCCATAAATCGTCTTTCAATTTTATGTGTTCAATTAAATAAAAATCAATGTAAAAATAAGTCTCTCATGACCATGATAAATTGTTTTTAAAACGGCCCTGCCTCAACTTCGGCCGCCTGTTGACAAGGTGAAAACTCTGGCTAAATTCGACTTAAGGTTATATTGGTTTGTGTGTTACAAACGACGCTCTCATCACGGTTGTGAAATAGGGGAAAGATATGGTGATTTGCTCATCTTTGAGTCCTGCAGCTGACAAGCTTTTGGGAATGATGAGTCTCGACGCCGGTGTTCGAGGGAAGATTCAAGAATGCATGATTCATTATGCGGGTCCGGTTGATCGTTCATGTGTTGAAAAAATCAAGTACATAGTCTTCCGTGTGGTCAATGCGGTGAAAGCGATGTTTGGCCGCTCCGAATGGCAAGTAGCTGTGAGAATCATCGCTCATTATCGAGCATCTCTTAATTCGGCTCAAAAATACAAAGTCAAACAGATTTATGATGATGTGATGAATGTTGTACTGGATTACCACAAAAACCAAATCGATATTGTTCCAGATAATGTTTGTGATCTATTTGCGGTTATTAGTTGTGAGAGCGAAATCAATAAAGAAATTAAATTTTCAGGTGAAGAGCTAAATAGGTTGCCATCGTCTGTCGCGAGTTGCTTGAAGCATATAAAGGAGCTCATTTCAACCGTATGAAGCTATATCGCGTAGGGGAAAAGAAAAAACTAGGTACAACATGACTCTCTCTTGGCTTTCTTTACTGATGATACTGGCTTACCTAATTGCTCCGATCTATTTGCTAGTCAAGCTTTGGAGGAATCGTTCAGAAGATCTATTCAGTTGGGGTTTGCTGGCAAGTATTGCAACCGTTTTTATCGTCTATATGTACAGAGTTGGCGCATGGGCCATGGTCATTAGCGGATATTACTGGCGCGACCTCGTCGTTGTTGCTTTTGCGATCACAATCGTAAAGTCTTATATGCAAACACGTCGGCGTTTACTGCCTGGTTGGTGCAATTTGCGCAATTTACTCGCGCTGTCAGCGGTTGGATTTGTCTGTGTCATGCAGACGATCGCTCTTTACTATTCCTACAAAGGGTCTGGCCAAATCTTGGAGGCTGTTGAGCTTGAGTTCCCATTGAAAGGGGGGGCTTACTACATTGTTCAAGGAGGTAATGATCCTCTGATCAATCACCATCATGAGGTCAATGCACAGAAATATGCAATTGACATTGTTAAGCTCAATCCACTTGGGTTGAGGTGCAACGCCTTTTATGCCTCTGATTTGGACGACTACAATATTTTCGGTTCAACGGTTTACGCTCCCTGCGATGGGCATGTTTTGCGTCTGGAGGATGGCCATGACGATCTGCCGATAAATAGGATGGAC
>CAZIML010000122.1:0-5752 GCA_964540255.1 uncultured bacterium | reverse complement strand
TCCCTGCAAAGCCCCAAATCCAATCAGAGCCCTTTCTCCTAGACGGAGCGATAGGAAAAGAAAGGCAACGACCAATCCGATATGAAGAAGAAAAATGAGCTCGTTCACAAAATCCTTGAATTTTCAGTCTGAAAGAATACACCGTTTTTAGGAAAAAATCTATCGCTATTCACAGAAAAAGATTTTTTGAATCGAATCAGTTGACCTATTCGAGGGGGGCTGATATGCTCCCTCACATGTCAATCTTGATTGTAATTTTAATGTATGCAGGCTGGTCGAGCATGTTTTCCCTAGGGAAAATGGCCCTTGCCCTCTCCCCTCCCCTCTTTTTGACAGGGTCCAGGATGCTTCTGGCGGGGGTCTTGATCCTCTCCTTTCTCGCGCTGAAAAACCGCCATTCATTCAAACTCACCGTCAAACAAATTTTATCGATCGCGCTCCTCGCAGTATTTAGCATTTATTTGACCAATGCCTTCGAGTTTTGGAGCCTTCAGCACATGAGCGCGGCCAAAACCTGCTTCATTTACAGCCTCTCCCCCTTCTTTTCAGCCCTCTTTTCCTATCTTCATTTTGGCGAAAAGATGAATGGACGGAAATGGGTCGGGATGTTGGTCGGATTCGCCGGCATTCTTCCCGTGCTCGCCACTCAAAAAGGGTCTGACGAGCTCCTTTCGGGCTTTCTCTCCCTCTCTTGGCCCGAGCTCTCGATGATCGGCGCCGCCCTCTGCACAGTCTACGGTTGGGTTCTCCTTCGATTGATCGTCAAAGACTCGACTGTATCTCCCCTGATGGCCAATGGACTCAGCATGTTTATCGGAGGTCTTCTCGCCCTCGGCCACTCCTACCTCGTCGAGTCGTGGAACCCCCTGCCGGTCGCATCGAGCGCCCTTTTCCCCTTCACGCAAGGGCTCCTCATCATGACCCTCATCTCAAACATCATTTGCTATAACATCTATGGGATGATGCTGAAGCGCTTCACGGCAACCTTCCTCTCTTTCATGGGAGTTCTGAGCCCAATCTTTGCCTCGCTCAATAGCTGGTTCTTCATCGGCGAACCCCTCTCTCCCGTCATCTTTTTATCTACCGGCGTGGTCTCGATTGGCCTCTGGTTGATCTATAGCGCAGAGCTCCGCCAAGGCTATATCCGGAAAGACGAAGCGACACAACTTCCGACAAACTCATAGCCTGGAGACCATCGATGTCTGCACCTGCTGCAGCTGCTGCCCCCGTCCAAAACTATTACCACCCCGAACCTTTTTCTGTCCCTAATCCAGCCACCGGCCAAATGGAATCTCGATATGTGCAAGATTGGCGCTTCGGCTGGAAAAAAGAAGGGAAACTCGGTGGAGATCAGTTGCCCATCATAGTGATCCCCCATCCCGATGGACGACATTTTGCCCTCTTGAGACCCTATCATTTATTGAATGGGGATCAAACTGTGATGAAAGAGGGGAAACCTGTGGTAGTCTTTACAGACCCAAGATTACCAAAAACTTTTCCACCCAACATGGGTCATTGGAAAGCAGTTGAGATCTTTAAGAACGCCTTCGGACCGAAAAATCAATAAGAGAGAAGCCCTGGTTCTCTATGGAGCAGGGCCCCAAAACAGAATTAAGCGCGGCTCTTTAACCACATTCCAATGCGGTAAACTCCAGAGAGACCGATCAGAACATAAACAAAACGGGTGATTCCAGCCATTTCATGTTTGTGATCAAACATAGAGCTGACCGGCTCCATGCCGAATACTCCTTTGAATCCCAACAGAATAGCGCCTAATAAGACCAATACAACAGTGATTGGATCTAACATCTTTAATTTTTTCATGGTACGGCCCTTCCTTTTTTGTGCCTTAACCTCCTAATAAAAGGGCGAGCAGAATTTTGCAAACAAAAAATTTAAACGAATTTCCATGAGTGAGTGGTTGATTCCCCTTCTTTCCAAACAGTATCGCCCACAATTGGGTAGAAACACCTTTGAACTTCAGTCACTTCCACAAGCTGAAACTCTTGTTTAGCAACCAACCGGTAGCGCCCCTTTTCAAAGGTCAATTCAAGTCTCGTTGGGAAAATGGGAACGATCGTCTCACCTCCTAGCACCCCGGGACAAAATTTGGGGGGGAGCAAACCACGCGCCACTGCCGACTTGAGGTAAAGAGAAAATCGTTCGGGCCACTCGGTCAACCCCTTTTGCACTTGACCTTGAACCTCTTTCCCCTTTTCAAATTCGTTGATCAACTGCAATATGGCGTGACGAGCCGGTTCAAGCTGCCCCTGAACAACGGTAAACCCCAATTGATTATTCTGAAAATAGTCATGCACATCTTGATCGATATCAAACACCGCGCCTTGCTGGAGAACGGACATCACGCTGATCGCCCGAATCTGTTGAGGAGAAAGCTCTATATCAGAAATCGCTACTTGATCGAAAATCGCTACCCCTACGTTTAATTGGCTGCACAATTCTTCAAACTTTTTCACTCGCTTGCCCCCAAAACGGAGCTCAAAACGAAGGAGATCGTCTTCAATCTGCTGTTTCAATTTTGCTAGATTCCATTCCCCCTTAACAAAATAAGGAACCATTTGTTTTCTCATGTAATCGGGATCTTGAATCGTGCGAACCTCGTCGAGCCTTTTCGCAGCCTCCACCATTTCAATAAATTGCCCTCTTCCCACCAATTGGGTCCAATGGAATCCTTCTTTGGGAACCACTTGCTCTTCGATCCGAAATGAGGTGAGAGGTGTTTTCCGAATCGTTTCCTTTTCCTGTTCCGACAAATTGGAAAGGAGCTGAATCACAGTGATGGCTGCTTCTAACCGTTCAGGAATGATATGTTGGTTTTTGATCACAAAGGGAGAGAGGACAGAAATAAAAAGTTCCCGAAGGGAGACCGGATCATTTTCTTTACCTAGTTTCATCAGATTTTTCACCATGTCCACTGTAACACTCACATTCCCTCGATCTTTATGATCTTTACATGGGGAGGCGACAAAGTCGGCCTCGATTTCCCCTTTGATCAAATCTTTCAGCTCAGAATAAAAGAGGAGAAGTAGGGCCCTTTTCCCCGCCAGAGTCTCCGGCTTGACTCCTCGGAAATAGAGGCGGATCACCCCATTCAAAAGACGGGGGGCCTCTGCCACAACCTTTTCCCTCAATTCGGGATTCGAAGGAAGAGTAAATCCATTGATTTCCTCCGATAATGATGAAAGAATTTCCCCCTCTCCCTCCCAAATGGGTCCATCCATTGGAAGACCGATGAAACTAAAATTGGGGTGCTCTTTCTCTAACTCTCGGATTGCCGCCACTCGAGCCCCCTCTGCTCGCGCCTCCTTATACTGATGGGAACAGTAAAGAGTTTTTAAGTGGGGCTCAGCTGACAAATGGGCCCTATATTCAGGAATGATTGCTGAAGGGGATGAGAGCATACGCATCAATAAACCAAAAGGAGAATCAAACGTCGGCGTAGCGTGGCGAAGGACTACACATTCTTTTCCTCCGACCCGTCTCTGAATAGAGTGAATCCAAGGGGGATTCGATCTTCCATTCGGATCAAAGTTGAATCCAAGGGCACCTTGAAGACATTTCCACTGATGAACAAATCCCGTTTGGAGATATTGGTGAGGAATCGATTGGAGTTGGTCATTTGCGCGCACTATCTCGTGCCCCAAGTTCTTGAAGGTCAGAGAGGGAAATTCATAAATAGGGAGAGAGGGATTGCAATTTGCCGCTAAACATTTGGGGATAAAATCGTCTAAAAAACGATGGAAGGAGACCCGAGTGAACTTAAAGTGGGACAACTGCAAAAGGAGCTCGCGCCCCTTCTTCAGAGAAGGAAGCTCCAACGATTCGTTCTCCATGGCGCTGAGAGCAGCTCTGAGCTCAGTCCCGAAAGTAGCATATCTTTTTCTCACGTCTCCTTCAACGATGCCCAGCTGACTCAAAGCAAGCGATGCATGGTGTGCAAAGGGACTCTTTTCTTTCCATTCATTCAACTGGGGCAGAATCTCCGTTTGCCATTCTGGAAATTTTTGATTCAAAGCCGTCAGTAGGGCATTTAAGGGATACAGATATTTCATTTTTTTAGCCGGGTGGTTTGGATCGAAGAGCCAAGAGCCCCATCGCTCCCTCCATGTCGGGCTCCCTCCCAAATTGGCCAAAGGAACATCTCCGGCTCCGATATTGACATACCCATCGAACTCCTCAAGCAATTTCCCTTGCAATGCAATCCTCCGATCGATCCACACCAAGTGAGTAAACAGGGCTCCAGCGGGCACTTCAATACTCCTTCCTCCAGGCAGTGTAAATAGAATCGGGTAGCAGCCCCGTTGGTTCAATGGAAGAGAAGCAATTTGAGGAACAGCTCCCCTCAGCTGTCTAAATAGAGAGGCGATCACCGATCGATCCACACGGGAATGTTCCAACAGCCACGATTGAATTCTCCGGGTGGAGCCATCGAACAGCAGTTCGAAATCGGTTCGGCGGACGGGCCGATCAATGGGATAAGGTGCAGACATGAAGCCTCCCGAAAAAAAATTCCCAAGAGAGTACCCATTCAAGAAAATATTGTCGAGCCCCCCACCTTCAAATTGCCACTAGAATCGCCCAGAAATAAATTGATTAAAATAAAAGAAATCAGATATAATACAACAAACAAACAACGAGTTATCAATGATAAACTTAATTACAAATCCCGATTTATGTGGTCATTTATTGCCATACATACCCTCCAATGAACTGGACACAGTCTTCCTATTGAACCGGGTTTCGCAAGAGGCCCAAGGTTATTTATGCGCTACAATCAAAGAAAGTTACAAGAGTAGAAAGTTGAGCGCTCTAAACACCTATCGTTGGTTAGAAAGCAATCCAGCCCTTCGTAAATTTGCCGCTTTACTTAAAGCGAAGTTCTTGACGGTCGAAGAAGTTTTCAAGCTACTGGATAGAGACCCAATAAGCGGTAATGCATTTATAATTCAACAGCCCGATTTTACCGACTTAGCTACGCTTAGAAATACCATGTTGCACTCTTTGACAGTCTGGCTTGGGCGTTCCGACATTTTTACTAAGGCCAAAAAGGAGCATCGTGAAATAAATCGTCTGAGCGGTCAAGAAAGAGTCCAGTGGTACATACAAAATATATTCAATAAACTCACTCAAACAGAAAAAGCTGGGCTAAAAGCCCTCATTGATGATTCGATAAATAAAAGAGTGCCTATTGCAGAGGTTGGGACTGTCCTCTTCCTCATACCAAATCATTATCTAAGTAGAGGGTCAGCCCCTTCTCAAAAATGGCTAAGGGATACTGAAGAGAGCTATCGTAAAAAGGTGTGTCGCGGCCTTCGAGCGCACCCCAATGATTTTTCCTAATTATTATCTAAGGAGAGGGTCAGCCCCTTCTCAAGAATGGCTAAAGGATTCTCAAAAATGGCCAAAGGATAGGAGCAAGCTCGGAAAAGCAATATGATCAAATTAATAGAAAACCCCGATTTATGTGGTCATTTATTGCCATACATACCCTCCATTGATCTTTCTCACGGAATAAGAGATCTAGATGCAGATTATAAGTGCATGCGGTGATACCATGAGCGTATCAAATTTTTATCTAATGAATGGAGGCCGAAGCCACCCGCGTCGAAGCCGCTGTCCCCAAAACTGCAACATTCTGTGAGATAACGAAGATACCGCAGCCATATCACTTTTGCATTTTGCATTTTGCGTTTTGCGTTAAAAAAAAAGCCCTCATTAGATTGCTCTAATG
>CAZIML010000121.1:0-5792 GCA_964540255.1 uncultured bacterium | reverse complement strand
CCTCCCCCTTAAAGAGCTTCCTCCTGAAAAAAGGCGCAAAATCGGACCTGCCCCCATGGAAGGAGAACCTGACATCCGCAAAACCTGGTCTCCCCCGATGATTCGGGAAGGGGAAACCATTTCATCTGCCCGGTTTGATGTCTACGAAACCCTCTGGCCAGATGATGGCTCTGAAATAGCCAAAAGAGACGTCGCCCTCTACTTCGACGCCAATAAACAATTCCCGTTCCCCTTTTGGATCCAAGCTGAAACCACCCATGTGACAGCCACCCTGAGAACCATTGATTCAGGAAAAGATCTTCCCGCTCTTTATCGAGAACTCCCCCGAAGAATCCCCGAATTTGTTGGCAGTCCTCTAAAAACAGAAAAAGGGGTCTCTCTTACATTAAAAACTCCCAGCTATTATCGAGAGTTTGAGCTTTTTGCCGTCGACGTCACGAGTCGAGAAAAAGAACTTTGCCCGATCGCCCACTCGCTCGCCCGTGTTGATGACGAGCGGCTCACAGTGCAAGTCGACCGAGAAGAACTTGAAAAAAATCTCTCCCCCAACCACCGCTATACCTGGCTCCTCGTCCCCGTCGATCACACCGAATCCTACACGGAAACAGTGAAGCCTTTCACCTGGGTTCCTTGACCCTTTGTGAACAAAATCTTAAAAAAAGACATACTACAACCATAACCAACTGAATGCCAATTACTTAGCATCTCTCATAGTGAGATTCTAACCAATTATTTTTCAACCTCTTAGATGAGTTATCAACACGTTTTCCACAATTTTTAAAAGGGCTTGTGGATAACAAAGAATTGTTCTAAAATCTGCACTACTATGATCGCCCCATTTTTCTCTCTTCGAAAATCGAAAAAGACCCTCCGCCTGATTGATCGCCACTACCGGCGGAAGAAAAAAGGGCTTGATCACCAATCAAGAGAAGCCATTCAAAGCTATTTGACCGCACTTCAAAAAGCGATCCTCAACAAAGATTCGTCCGCCGCCAAGCAAATGGCCAAAGAGTTAGAGCAAGCTTCGCTTCGCCTGATGCCGAAAAGTTTGTTTGACCAAGCAAGAGAGTTCATCGGAGGGATCCTTTTTGCTTTGATGATTGCCGTTTTGATCCGGACCATGTGGTTTGAGCTCTATACGATCCCCACTGGCTCGATGCGCCCCACTTTGAAAGAAGAAGATTATCTCGTCGTTTCGAAAACCGATTATGGAATCAACGTCCCCCTACAAGAGGCCCACTTTTATTTTGATCCCTCTTTAATCAAACGGGGATCGATCATCGTTTTCAACGGGGCGGGGATGGACATTGAAGATTCGGACACTACCTACTTTTATCTCTTTCCCGGCAAAAAACAGTTTGTGAAGCGGCTCATTGGAAAACCGGGCGATACCCTCTATTTTTATGGCGGGCAGGTCTATGGAATCGATTCAGAGGGGCATTGGCTCACCGATTTACAAGAAGTGAATCAGATTGAGCACATTCCTTACATCCGCTTCGACGGGAAAGTGGAAACCCCAAGTTCCCCCCAAAACGGTGTTTTCCCCTCCTCCGTATTTCACCAGATGAACCAACCGGTGGCCAAACTCACTCTCAATTCAATCGGATCGGTCACAGGAGAGCTTCTCTCTTTGAAAGGAAGGGGAGCGCCCTCCCACTACAGCGATCTTTGGGGAATGAAGCACTTTGCGACTTCCCGTCTCCTCACCCAAGAGGAGCTTGAAAAAATCCACCCTGGAGTCGAAGTGGAGAAAGGGGTTCTTTACCTTGAGCTCACCCACCATGCGACGATCCAAGGAGCCACTCTCATCCGAGATGAGTACAACCGCCGCCGCCCTGAACTTGCCTATAGCACCTCAATCATTCCCCTTCAAACAAGCCACCTGGAAGCCCTCTCAAAGCAAATGACCACCTGCCGTTTCAAAGTGAAAGATGGCGTTGCCTGGCGTCTCGGTTGGAATCCTAAAAACTTTGCTGGCTACCTTCCAAAACTCCCTGGCGTTCCCGACGGCACCTATGAAATCCAAAATGGAAAAGTGAGTCAGCTCCCTTTCCCGACCCTTCCGATCGTTGGAATTTTTACCAACGGCTACGCGAAAGAAGTTCCTTCTGACCATCCTCTCTATGCGCAAGACCCAGAAACCCTCCAAAAGCTTTACAATCTCGGGATTGAGTTTATTAATTACTACAACCCCATCATGAAAAATCAACGGGCGATCCCTTCCCGCTATGCCTATTTTCGAAATGGGGATCTCTATTTGATGGGAGGCCCCGTCATCGCCTCTCACGACCCCATCCTCCAAAGCTTTGTCGCAAGGGAAAAGGAAAAAAGCTCCATTTCTACAAGCTACAAGCCCTATTTTCCCTTCATTGACTTAGGAGAACCCTCCATTGACGAAGTGAAGAAAAACGGGATCCGAATTCCGGATAAAATGTACATGGCTCTTGGCGACAACCATGCGATGAGCTCCGACAGCCGCCAATTTGGATTTGTCCCTGAAGAGAACCTCAAAGGAGGCGTCAGCTTCCTCTTTGCTCCTCCTGGAGAGCGATGGGGGAGAGCTCCCCAACCCCCCATTGCCCACCTCACCCTCCCGAACCTCGCCGTTTGGGCCGCCTTCATCGCCTCAGCCGTCGCCGCCTCTCTCTACTACCGGCGCAAACTCAAAAAGCCCCTCGAATTCTAAAATCGGGATAATACAAATATCAGGACATAAAAAGATTGAAACATGAGAATATCTTTGTTAAAATCTAATTAATAATAATACTAAACTCAAATCATTTCTAAAAAAATCTAAAAGGTTACCATGAGCGCAATTGCTGGAAATTCATCCCCACTTCGAGACTTAGAAGACCAATCATTGGTTGAAATTGTAGTTGATTCAGAATACGCCTCGCCAACAAATGGGTCCCCGTCAGACTCAAATGAGCCCATTCAAATTGATTTCCCCTCTTGCAATCAGATAAGAGATCGAGTTTTACGCTCATCTCCTTTAGAAGAGATGGCTACCATTGCAGACGTTGCTGAAGATTCGGTTGAAGAAAATGAAAGCGAAGCATTCGATCCCGAAAAATTTTACACATATTTCACGCATGAAATTATAAACCCACAGCCCTATCACAAAACAAAGCGAGCCTTTGACATTCTTGCCTCCGCCGAAAAATTCGAAGAGCCCATTTGGGCAAAAACCAGTGTCATCAACAGCCAGGTTTGGGATGATCTGAATCTTCTTTATGGAAGCTCAGAAAAACCGGCCTTTTCATTGACCTCGATCCTATCTACTGTTGGAGAGACCTCTTCTGAAATCGGAAAGGCCTATCTGAGCTCTATTTTAGCTAGACCTATTGTAGACATAGAAACCCTCCGACTCAGACAAAACACCATTCGCCGCCTTATGGAAGATCGCCCCCTTTTCAATCAACTTAAGGGTTTGCTCACTGAATTTGCCAAACACGAGACGATGCTGACCGGGCTTTGGGGCAAAGAACAGCTGATGCAATTTATTAAGGCGGAAGAGTATTTTGCTACAACCACAAAAAGTAAACGCTGCCCGCGGCTTACACAAGTATTAGGCGCTGCAAGCAGATGGCTAAACAAAAGCAGTGTTGCGTTAGATGCAAAGTCTGCAATGGGCAAAATTCAGTCAGTATATGGACATGCATTGACGCACCTAACTCCCGCCCTTCTCCTCATCTATGGAGGAATGCAGCTAAGCCATGCTACTCAGCCTCAGGAAGATGTTGCTGCATATACAGATGTGTGGATGAACTCTCGCTTATTAGCCCCTACATTAGGCACCCTCTTTTCTCTCGTCTATTTATATAAGAATCGAGTTTCGCAAGGGCTTGCAGCAACCGCCGCTGGCACAGCCGAAATCACAGGCATTCAAAGAGCATGGAAACAATTTTTGGTCGCATTTAAATATGATCTATTCTTAAAGAACCGATTGACTCATGTTGCAGAATGCCTTCGGATCATGAAAGAATTGAATGAAGCGGTTCCTGATGAGATGAAACAAGGGCTTACGTTTTTCAAGCATATTGATCGAATTTTGAGTGATTTGCCGCAAACTAATTCAGACTTCAAATCTCTTTTAGAAATTTTGAATGGGGGCACTTTTAGTCGAGAATCCTTCGAATCGAGTTCTCAATGTTTCAGGCGGGGTCCTGTTCTCAGCGCTTACCGAATGTTGGATCGACTTAAAACACATCTCACACCTGCGATTGCAGCGGTCGGCGAGATCGACACTTTCCTTACTCTATCGCAAATGATGCAAAGATCCGAAAACTCCTCAGCCAAGTATTGTTTTCCAACATACCTGGATTCGAGAGAAACTCCCACTATTGTGCTCAATGAATTTTGGAACAACTTTCTTGATCCTGAAAAAGTTGTCACTAATTCAGTGGGTCTAGGGATTGACGCAGGGGTGCCTCATATGATTGTCACCGGGCCGAATTCTGGAGGAAAGTCAACAATTGTATGTAAAGGGATTCCTATGGCTGTGATTTTAGCGCAAAGCATCGGAATCGCCCCCGCAACCGAGATGAGCTTAACTCCATTTAGCCACATTGCCATCTACGCAAACATTAGCGATAGTATCGTAGACCAAGAGTCTCGTTTTCAAAGAGAAGCCCGAAGAGCTTTTGAACATGGAGAACATATTGAAAAACTCTCTTATCAGGGAGACTTCAGTTTAGCCGTCTTCGACGAAGTTTTCAGCGGCACTTCCCCTGAAGAAGGAGCAGAATGGGGATATCGAGTAGCGAAAGGGTTTAGCACCTACA
This sequence comes from uncultured bacterium, assembly GCA_964540255.1. Taxonomy (GTDB): domain Bacteria; phylum Chlamydiota; class Chlamydiia; order Chlamydiales; family SM23-39; genus REEB52. The sequence continues at coordinate 1,008 of CAZIML010000121.1, read as the reverse complement.
GGAACTGTATCTGCCTCCTTGCCACCCACTTTAAGCGGTTGACTGAATTAGAAAGGGATGGAGAGTTTGTGAATTTTAAAGTTTCGATTGGGACCGATGAGAATGGGGATTTCATTCGCGAGGAGAACCGATTGAAACGAACCTATACGTTAACAAGAGGGATTGCCAATCAGCAGATTGCTGCAGAAGTACTTCGAGAACAAGGGTATAAAAACCGATTTTTTGAAAGACACTTTTTAGGCCAATAATTGGGATAGTACATAAATTTTTAACGAACAATTTCGAGTTTTGCCATCCCACCGATGTGCCCCTTTTCTGCCTTGACATAAATATTACTGAACAGGTATATTTAGGTTTTTAAGCAAATGAGCACCGTTTGAAAAAAGTATTCTGGATCGGGTCGAGCTACAAAGATTTAATGGCTTTCCCTGACCTTGTGAGAAGGGCGATGGGACATGCGTTGTTTTCTGCCCAGGAAGGTAAGATCCATCCTCATGCTAAGGTTCTATCCGGCATGGGCAGCGCAGGTATACAAGAAATCCGTGAAAACGATGGGAGCGGAACCTATAGAGTGATTTATACGATTGAGATGAAGGGGTGCGTATTCGTACTTCATGCGTTTCAAAAAAAGTCAAAATCGGGTATTGCTACACCTAAGCAAGAACTCGACCTATTAAACGCTCGCCTGAAAGAAGCTAAGGCGCTTTACAAGAGTATGAACGAATGAAAAAGCCAAAACTTAAAACAAAACGCCTTGGGGATGTCGAATATACCGAAAGCTCAGGCAATATATTTGCTGACCTCGGCATCGACAACCCTCAAGAGGCTCTTGCTAAATCAGAAATCGTCCTCAAGATTCAAGCAATTATCAAAAAGAAGAAGTTGACCCAAGCTAAAGCTGCCAAAATCCTCAAGATCACCCAACCCAAAATCTCCCTCCTGCTCCGCGGCTACCTCGAAGATTTTTCTCTAGAACGCCTCCTCCGCTTCCTCAACGACCTCGGTCAA
>CAZIML010000120.1:0-5916 GCA_964540255.1 uncultured bacterium | reverse complement strand
AAGGGAATGAGGGAGATTTGCCGCTCGATTTCATGGTCGTCGAGGAGCAGGTCTTGCAGCCAAAGAGAGGCTCTTTTGCCGATCGTTGTGGGTTGAGCGGGTTGATAGTGGGTGTAGGCAAGACAGGGAGAGGCCGCTTCTGTTTTGGCAAAGATCGAGAGGAGGCGGAGAGTGGCGATCAGTTTGTTTAGGAGGAGCTGAAGAGCCAACTTGAGCTGAATGAGGTCGGTGTTGTCGGTCACGTAGGAGGAGGTGGCCCCAAGGTGGATGATCGGTTTTGCGTCAGGACACTGATCTCCAAATGCGTAGATGTGAGCCATCACATCATGGCGGAACCGCTTTTCATAAGCGTTTGCGAGAGAAAAGTCGATTTTATCGACATTGTCCTCTAGCTGGGCTATTTGGACATGAGTGATCGGAATCCCTAGTTTTTGCTCCGCTTTTGCAAGAGAGGCCCAAAGGCGGCGAAAGGTGGAGATTTTAAACTGGGATGAAAAAAGGCGGGACATTTCTGGACTAGAATAGCGCGCCGAGAAGGGAGAGGCATATTCTTCATGGCGCGCCGACATTACTTAACCAAAGATTGAAGCTGTTGGATCAGATTTTGGATCTGCCGCTTTTCCTCTTCGGTCGGATGGCAATGACCGTTTTTCAACATTTCACGGGCCCGCTTTAGGAAGGAGATCGCATTGGCTGAAAATTTGGGGAGCCGCTTGTCATCTTCGGGAACGGGAAATTCGACGCGGATGAGACGGAGCAGCTCGTCTTTTGCTTGTCCGGTGTAATTTTTTACGATCGTCTCTTTTTTCTCCAAAGGACCATTGCGGCTCGCTAAGCTGTAAACGGCTTGACGGGGCATTTGATCGAGTTTTGGGTGGAGCGTTTGGGGAAGAAGGGAGTAAAACTCGTAATACTGGAGAAAGTTGTAGGGTGTTTGACGATTGCCATAGGTGGAAAAGAGCCATGCAGTGAAGGCCCCTTCTCGATATTTTTTCAAAATTTCTTGAGCTCGCTTGATCCTTTCTCCGTGCAGAATCACCGCTTGATTGGTGATCGCCTTCACTTCTGAAGTGATCGTCGTCAAGGCCTTGAAATCAAGATCGAAATCAAGAGTTTCATCTTCTCGGTAAGTGCGCAAAATCGACTCGATGTCCGATTTTTCTTTCTCGTTGAGTTGCGAAACTCGAAACACTCCTGAGAAGCTTGAAAGATCTCCATTGTTGGAGCGCTCTACAAGAGCTGTCATTTTAGGCTGCTGCGTCTCTTTTTGTTTGAATCGCAGGTTCAATAGATCATTGAATTTTGACATCATCAAATCCTCGTAAGTATTTCCGACGTGAGATCCATATAATCACTCGACGCGCGAGCGTTAGGCGCTGTCTCAAATATCGGCTTTCCATAAATTGTCGCCTCAGACACAGCGATATCGCGTCTCACTTTTGCTTGCAAGAGTTTTCCTGGAAATGTTTGTTCAATCACTTTCAAAAATGCATCGTTGCTTTTGCCCCGTGGATTCCAAAATGAAAGAGCGACTCCAAGAACTTTTGTGGAATGCCGTTCGGAAATATTGTTAATAAAAAGTGCCAGGCGTTGTAATCCTTTCACACTATAAAACTCAGGAGTTGCGCAGACTAACGAATAATGAGCTGCGATGAGAGACGATTCGGTTAGCCAACAAAGAGAGGGGGGCGTGTCGATTAAGACCACATCGTAGGCAAGATTGCGCAAAATTTCTTTCAATCGCTCGTGAGAGTAGCGATCGGCAGCGAGCGATCCAGAAACTTCAACCCGCTCTAGCCATGTGTCAGCAGGAACGATGTCCATGTTCGGAATGCAGGTGGTCAAAATCACATCTTGAATCGCCTTTTCCCCTTGTAAAACGGGAGCCATGCTATCTTGTTCATCTGGGTCGAAGCCAAGTCCTGTCGTGAGATTGGCTTGCGCGTCGAAATCGATGAGCAATACCCGCTTTTTATGGAAGAGGGCAAGGGCTGATCCAATGTGAAGGGCCGTCGAGGTTTTTGCGGTTCCGCCTTTGAAGCTGCTGATTGAAATGACTTTCATCTGTTTCCACCTTTTATGGAGCTGTAGAGAACGGGGAGATCAATGCTCGTTCATCCCGCTCTTTTACGACTTTAGCAAGAAAATCTGAAATGTCAATCTCTCCATGCACCACATTGTCTCTCGTCCTCAGGGCAACTGTTTTATTTTCCATCTCTTTATCGCCGACAGTCAGAAGATAATTGGTTTTTAACATTTGTGCTGAACGGACCTTTTTTCCAACCGATTCGTTGCTTTCGTCCACATCACAAATGATGTTCAATTTTTCGATTCTCTTTTTGATTTCATGAGCATAAGGAGCATGCCGATCAGCCACCGTTGCAATCGTCACTTGATAAGGACTCAGCCAGAAAGGAAATTTTCCGGTGAAGTGTTCGATCAATATTCCAAAAAATCGCTCAATCGATCCGAAAATGGCTCTGTGAAGCATGACGGGCCGTTCGTGGCTTGCATTGTTGGTGACAAATTCAAGTTCGAATTTTTGGGGAAGAGACATATCGAGCTGCACAGTGCCGCATTGCCAAAATCGCCCAATCGCATCGCGGATGTGGATGTCGATTTTCGGCCCATAAAAAGCGCCATCCCCCTCGTTGACTCTATAGCTGTGGCCCCAATCGTCGAGCGCTCCCTTGAGTCCGTTGGTCGCATTCTCCCACTCTTCGTCAGTTCCAATGGTTTTCGATTTTTCGGGCCTTGTTGAAAGTTCAAGCTTATAGGGGAGGCCGAAGGTCATATACACTTTATCGGCCAATTTTAAAATTTGATTGATCTCATCGCGGATCTGGTCGGGGCGCATGAACATGTGAGCGTCATCTTGATGGAAGCTTCTTACGCGGAAAAGTCCATTGAGTGCTCCTGAGGCTTCAAATCGGTGCACATGGCCAATCTCAGCGATTCTTAAGGGAAGTTCTTTGTAGCTGTGGAGGGCGGTCTTGTAGTAAAGCATACATCCGGGGCAATTCATCGGCTTTACAGCAAAATCCCGATCTTCCACTTGCGATGTGTACATATTTTCTTTGTAGTGGAACCAGTGGCCCGACCTTTCCCAAAGCTCGCGGCTCATCATCATCGGAGTTTTGATCTCGAGATAGCCCCCTTCTTTTAAACATTCTCGCAAAAATTCAATGAGGCGATTCCAAATGATCAGTCCCCTTGGATGGATGAAGGGCATCCCTGGAGCCTCTTCCTTGAATGAGAAGAGATCAAGAGCAGGGCCGATCACCTTGTGATCTCGTTTTTTTGCCTCTTCCTGCATTTGAATAAATTCTTTGAGCCGCTTTTTGTCTGGGAAGGAGATTGCATAAACGCGGGTGAGCATCTCTCTTTTCGAGTCGCCCCGCCAGTAAGCTCCTGATGTTTTGAGGACTTTAAAGGCTTTGATTTTATTGAGCGCTGCAAGGTGGGGGCCGCGGCAAAGGTCAAAAAATTCTCCTTGTCGATAGGCAGAAATCGGAGTCTCCTCAAAGCTTTCGATCAACTCACACTTATAAGGATTTTTTGCGAAAGAGGCGCGCGCTTCGCTCTTGTCGGCAAATTCGAGCCTCTCTGTTTTAAAGCCGGAGGCCAAAATCGCCTCGACTTCTTTCTCGATTTTTTCGAAGTCTTGATCGGAGAGCTCGAGATTGCCGAAATCATAGTAGAACCCATGTTCAATCGGAGGGCCGATCGTGGGTTGAGCATTCGGCCAAAGGCGCAAGATCGCCTGCGCGAGGACGTGCGCTGAAGTATGCCAAAAAACTTCTTTTCCTTGAGAGTCATCAAAGTTCCAAAACACCAATTCATCGCCATCATTCACTTTTGCGTTGAAATCGGCCAGTTTCCCATTCACGCTCACCGTCACCGCTTGCTCCGGGGCTGTCAAATGGAGTTTTTCGGCGATCTCTTTGGGGGTGCTCCCGTCGGGGAACTCGTGGGACTTGCTGTTAACTTTGATTTTCATAGGAACTCTCTACTAAATAGTGTGAAAAAAGTGTACTAGATCGGCGAGTCAAATGTAAAGCAGCTTTACATCACTTGAGAGTTGCGGAAAAAAGGTGTTCTTGGAGGAAGTAAATTCTGTCGGCGAGCGAAGAGAGGTCTTTATGGTGGGAAATGAGGAGGATCGACATCGACTTCTTCCATTCTTTCATCGCTTCCAGCATCGATTGGATCGAGGGGGCGTCGAGGTGGTTGGTCGGTTCGTCGAGGATCAAAAGCTTCGGTTTGCGTAAAAGGGCTCTCGCAAGAGCGATCTTCTGTTTTTGCCCTCCCGATAGATAGTGCCCTCCCATCCCAGTGGCAGTCTCGTATTTGTGAGGCAACTGCTCGATGAATTGGGTGAGACCGACGAGTTGAGCGATCTCTTTGAGCTGCTCGATGGATGTCTCGGGCGAGCCGTAAAGAAGATTTTCACCGATCGTCGCTGGAAAGATGAGGGGGTTTTGCCTCACAATCGCAATCGAAGAGCGGAGGGTTTTCAGTTCGAGTTCATTGATCGGTTCATCGTCAAAATAAATTTCTCCTTGATTGGGCTTATAAAAACCGAGGATGAGGTTTGCAATCGTGCTCTTTCCGGCTCCGTTAGGACCGATGAGGGCGATGATTTCCCCTGGATTCAACGAAAAGGAGACTTTTTCAAACAGGTTTTTTCCTGTAAAGCCAAAGGCTACATCTCGAAACTCAACGGAGCCCTTAAAATTGATCTGTTTCTCCCCCTGATAGAGAGGAGTGTTTTCCAAAGCGAGAAAATGGAGTACTTTTTGAAACGCCAAATGCCCTTCGATCAAGGTGGGAATCGAAGAGATGGCTGTTTGCATATAGCGCTTCATCATCCCTAAGGCAATATAGAAAACGATGAGATGGTTCCACGACATGGTTCCTTGGATGACCATCGATCCCCCTACCACGAGAATGAGGATGCTCATCACTGCGATGATGAAATTTTGAGTCAGATTATAGACCGCGCTCGTCCAAAAATAGCGGTCGGTCGCTTTCCCTTGATTCTTCACATTTTCTAGTTGTTTGCCCTTTTCGTTTTCCTCTGTTGAATAGGTTTTGATGAGGTCCATCATATCGAAAAGAAAACGGATTCCTTGATTTGTGGATTGAATCGACTCATGAAGTGAACGGATCCGTTTTTTGACTTTTTTTTCAATTTTTCGGCTACAAAAGAAAAAAAGGGGCATTCCTCCCATTAAAATGAGAGTGAGGAGAGGCGAGAGAAAGAGAAGGAATAGAGTGATTGCACAGGCGACGATGGCGGCGGGAAGGAATTTCACTAGAAACACAAAGATCATCGAGTGAAATTTTTCGGTGTCATGAAGAATTGAATGATGAGTCGATACTGAGTGATTATGATGGAAGAAGGTGGGATTGATTTTAAAACATTGATCGATGATTCTGTGATACAATCGTGAACTGATGGTTCGATTGATCTTGAGGGCGATCTTTGTATTCGTGAGAGCTAAGAGAGCGATGAGGATTGTGCATCCGATCACTCCGAGCCCATCGTAGACAAGTTTCAATAAGTCTTGGTTGTGTACCGACTGGTTGAGAGCTTTTTGGATGAAGAGAGTGACCCCAAGGACTGGTAATACCTCGCAGCAAGAGAGAAAAATAGAAAGGCTGAGCGGTTTTCTCTCTCCCTTTTCGACCCATGATTTATACACGCCATACCTCAAAATAGAATCTTGAGTATAAGAGAAAAATGGATTTAAGGGAGTTTCAGGAACTATTTTTTGAGTCGTTTCGGGGGCCTCTTGCCGATCTTCTCGATCTTCGGTCTCAGGCGGTCACCTCTTATTATATGGATTTATGTCCTGTGCAAGATTCCTTTCGGTATCGGGCGAAACATTTGGGATTGAGGGTTGCTGGGTT
>CAZIML010000119.1:0-5948 GCA_964540255.1 uncultured bacterium | reverse complement strand
CCGCTTGTTCCGGTTGAATGCGGCAATTCCAAAGACATCGCATTCAAATGGATGTTCGAGATAAGCATATCCCGTCTCTTCATCGCCTCGGAATACAATCGCTCGTTGTGTTAAAACCCCCTCGACGGGTCCAAGCGGTATTGCATAAGGAAGAGATCCTTTTTGTGCGTAAGTCGCGTAATCGGCTGATGAGGCGTACCGCAAATATGAGGCAGGGAGGGTTGAACGTCTAAATAAGTTTTCCTCTTGCGCGCTTGCGAATCCGGGAGCTCCTCCCACTGTGGTGCCGCTCGCCATGTTCATGATTAGGGGGTTCAGTCCATGTTGAATCATCCTCTCCGCGTGATCGAAGGTCGATTCATTCACAAATTGTAGCTCGACATGAGGGTATTTCCCTCGTTGATCTTGGGGAATCGCCGGGCTTTCTGTGATTCGGAGTGTCCGATCGATGGCTCCCGCAACGACCTCTTTGGGGATTGTTCCATCTTGAAGCGCCCTGAGAGTCTCTTGAAACACCACTCCATTTTGCCGTCTGACGCGCCCATCATCCCCTTTCCTTCGGGCATCCTGAAACTCATTTTTGCATCGCTCTGCATCGGACACCGGTCCAGATTTAGCGCGGATATTGTTGAGTGCTCTCATCGCCATGTCGAATACAGGTCGGTTGAGGTAAACGGCTCCTCTCCCACTTCGAGCCTTTACCAGTGAATTCAATCGCTCCTCAATCAATTCAAATATGTGATCCTTATCGGGAGTTTCCACAGCATTCCCAATAATTTCAGCAATAGCTCTCAAAACGCATTTAGTTCCATTTGAATCAGCTTGATCGCCCGCTAAACGACCGATTTCATCTGTAAGTTCCCTTTGAATCTCTCCTCTAGTAACCCTTTTTGGCTCAGGGGCGCTTGGAATGATTTGAGGGGGCACATAAGGAGGAGGAGCTTCATAGGGAGGAGGGGGCTGATCCGATTGAACTCGCTCCGCTGGCTTGAGAGGAGCCAAGTAGCGCAAGAAAGCTTTTGCGAGCAATGCGGCTAAAGGGACGATCAGTGTGAAAATTGAAATGATTTTTAATACAGTTGCAAAGGCGGACGAAGATCTAAAGTCAAAATAACCTTCGACTTGGTTCCTCAGTGATTCTGTAAGTGTCTGAGGGTTTGTGTGATAGACTGGTTTGCAAAAACTTACAGCGCTCATTGGGTAAACTCCGTTTTGGCGGCAGAGTTTACCCAAAATGAAGATTATTTTCCACCCACTTATAGGGCAATTGCATGAAGAATCTCTTGACAAGTCTTGTCCATAGAGAAGGATGGGGAAAAGAGCAAGGATCCGCTCGAAGCGAGCGGGCAGGATCGGCGAGACGCCGACAGGATAGAAAAAAGAAATTTTCTTGATCCTGCCACTGCGTTTCGCAGTGATCCTGCCGCCATGCCTCATGGCGATCCTTGCTAATTTCTCTTTCCAAGCAATTGATCATGCAATCGCCCTGATCTCTCTGCACCCACTTAGCTGAGTTTAATCGTATAATATCTTTGGAAGTTTTGATGCCGAACGATCAAAATGATATATTTTTTATCGCCCAACTCCTGAAGCGCGGCATCAAATTCACCGATATTTTTAACAGCCTTCTGGTTGTTCCAATCGACGGCAACGCCGGTGATCAAAAAGCCGGGTCTCAGCCCCCCGTTTGAAGCGGGAGAGCCCGGTTTCACTTTGGAGATCACAATCCCTGCAACATCGGAGCTATATCCGAGTTTTGAGGCTGTTTCTGGGGTGAGATTTTCAAGCTCGATTCCGAGCTTTTGAGTCACCTCAGCGGAGATTGCCTCTCCATCGTTTTGAGCGCCGAGAGTGAGAGTCACGGTGAGAGGTTTATGGTTTCTCAAAATCTTGAGCTGGATTTTGGCGCCAGGGGACATCATCGCGATGTCGTTGCGGAACTTCGTGATGTTTTTCGCCGGCTTGTCATTGTATTGGAGGATGATGTCTCCTTGTTGGATTCCCGCTTGGGCTGCAGGGGAATCTTTCACCACTTCGGAGATGAGGATTCCCTCGGGTTTTTCAAGCCCCATCGCCTGGCTGAGCTCTTTGTCAACTGGCTGCATGACGATTCCGAGGTAGGCTCTTTTAACCGATCCTTTCTCCAAGATTTGATCGATCACGGGCTGCACCATTTTGCTCGGAATCGCAAGGCCGATCCCCATGTAGCCGCCGCTTCTGCTGAAGATGGCTGTATTCACTCCGACCACTTCACCTCTCACATTGAGAAGCGGCCCCCCCGAGTTGCCCGGATTGATCGCAGCGTCGGTTTGGATGAAATCTTCGTAAGGGGCGATTCCTAAATCTTGCCGTCCTTTGGCGCTCACAATCCCTTTCGTGATCGTTCCTTCGAGCCCGAAGGGATTGCCGACTGCAACAACCCATTCTCCAGCTCTCAATGCATCGGAGTCGCCAAATGTGAGGAAGGGGAGCCCTTCGGCCTCGATTTTGATGAGGGCGAGATCTGTCCGAGGATCGCTCCCTTTGACGGTGGCTTCATATTCGGTCCCGTCATTGAGGGTGACGCTCACTTGGGTCGCATCTTTGATCACATGGTTGTTGGTGACGATGTAGCCGTCGCTGCTGATGAGAAATCCGGAGCCTCCGGCAGTTTGCTGTTGGGGCTGCTGTTGTTGGAACTGCTGCCCATATTGCTGTCCGAAGAATCGCTTGAAGAAGTCGTCTCCAAACATGTCGAAGGGATTCGCGTAATCTTGCGTGCAGTTGACAAGGCATTTGATCGACACTGTCGCAGGTTTTGCTTTGTCGGCAAGCTCAGTGAACGCTTCGGAAATTTGTTCTAAAAGAGTGGTCCCCTTCGAGGCATCGATTGGGGTTGCGGCGGTAGCAAGAGCAAACGCTCCTAGGAAAATGAGAGTGAGTCTTTTTGTCATAGGAACACCTTTTTACAGCGTCCATCATATAAAATTGAACTCTAAATCTCAAATGTTTTATATTCCTCGGCTCAACCAGGAGTTCATATGAAAAAAATCATTTTTGCCCTTCTCTCTGTTGTTTCGATCTATGGATATGAGATGACGGGAGCGCTTGTCGCTAATGTCGCCCCTTCTGAAAATCATGGCTATTTCATCTTGGCTGATGGAACTTTTTGGAAGGTGGCTACCTTTGTTAAAAGATGGAGATCTCCCCTTGAGTGGATCTCTGGAGCTGAATTGCAAGTTCCCGAGAGCTATATCTCTAAAATCACCGATTGGATCTACAACGATGAGTTTGAGATCTGCCTCAAATACGGCAATATCCGCGCCGACGAGTCAGCCGCTTCCAATCAAGAGGATTTGAAGAATTACACTCACTTGATGATCAATCCAAGAACTGGAAAGGTCCTTTTTGCTCTCCCTTTGCATCCGGCCGACTTTGCAACGCAGCTCTATAATGAGGGGCATTCGGCGGGTCATTCAGCAGGCTACGCCGAAGGGTATCTCGTTGGATACAACTCGGGCTATTCTGCAGGAAGATCAGCTGAGGCCGCGTTCGATAAATAAATAGCGGCTACTGGAGGGGGAGAATCGCGTAGGCGATGATCGGCTTTTCGATCCCCTTCAGTGTCACAGGGCCCAAGTTTTTCCCTGGGAAAGCGCCCCCTAGGGCGTTGTAGGTGGCTTCGCTTACGATGATCTTTTCGTTGAATTCGCGCGTTGCCGATTCGAGCCGTGAGGCAATATTCACTGTGTCTCCAATCGCTGTGAATTCGACCCGTTCGGCCGAACCAAGGGTTCCCACGACCGCCTCGCCGCTATGAATTCCGATCCCGATTTCAATCTCGGGTTTCCCTTCATTTTTCCACTTCACTCGGAGAAGGGCGAGCGCTTGCTGCATGTCAATCGCTGTCAAAACCGCGTTCTTTTCTTGCTCAGGATCATCGACGGGGAACCCGAATTCGGCCATGATGGCATCGCCGATCAATTTATCGATCGTTCCATTGTGTTTGAAGACAATGTCGAGCATCGCTTGGAAATATTCGTTCAAGATCGACATCACCTGCTCAGGTGGAAGTTTTTCTGAAATTTGAGTGAATCCTCGAATGTCGCAGAAGAAGACGGTGATTTTTTTTCTTTCTCCGCCGAGATTCGGGGCTCCTTGAGTCATAATTTTTTCCATCACATGTTTCGACACATAATGGGCAAATCCACTCTTCATTTTCTCTTTTTCCATGAGCCCCTGAGCCATCTTATTCAAACCATCGGCAAGCTCCTGGAATTCGTCCTTGGTTTGGATATTGATCCGGTGAGCAAAATTCCCTTTTCCAATTTCCTCGGCGCCAAGCTTTAATAGGGCGAGCGCTTCAGTCGCTCTTCTCGCGAGGAAAAAAGCGGCGATCAAAGCGAGCAAAAGGGAAAAGGAAAGAGTCATTGCAGCGAGCATGAGCATTTGATGGACGAGTCGGTTCACGAAGGCGGCGCTGATGTCGACCCCGACCGATGCTACATATTGCCCTTTGCTATTGAGAATTGGAGCATAAGAGGTGAGCCAGGTGCCCCACTGATCCTTCACCAATTTTCCATACGAGTAGACGTCGGATAGGTGCTCGTAAAGAATGTCTTTCGTCGCTCCCTCATTGACAGTCCCTGCGTGGGAGAGATCTTTTTCTGTTTCCTCTGCATCGACTCCAAACAAGAATTTTTTCGGATCTTTTGGGTCGGGGTAGGTGGTATAAATGAATTTGATGTAGATACTCTCATTTCGATTGGCATCGCGCGACTTGCGCAAAAAATCTCTCACTTCCTTGTAGGCAGGCTTTTTTTCATCCTCTTGAACGCGGATTTGTTCGACAAGATCCCCATTCAGGTGGGTCGCAGTCGTTCCGGCGATCGATTTTCCTGTAGTCACGAGATCGTAAAAGACCGTTTCGTATCCTTCGCGGATGATGATCGTGAACGCAGTCGTAAGGCCAATCAGAGAAACAATGGTAAAAAACAGGTAGAGCTTGGTCGTATAACGCATGAATCTCTACATATAGAGATTCAATTAATTCGGCAACTCTAGTTCTTGTAAAGGGGGAGTGAACTTCCCTTTTTCCTTCTCAAAGAGTTCCCGGCCCAGCAAAGAGACAAGAGTTCCCTCTTTCCCCTTGAGACATTTTTGAACCGCTTCTGCCACCTCGTCGCGGGTCGCTGCAAGGACTTGACGTCTAAATTCTTCCCTCAATTTGAGGGTTCTTCCAGCTCTCATCCACGAGTAGGCGACCATGGAGCGGCTTCCGGGAGGGACTGGAGCATCAAGGGTTTGAATGACCCCGAGTTTTGCCTCTTCAAGCTCCCGCTCGTTGAACTTTTTCGATCCGATTTTGTCGATCGCTTGATGGAAGGCGGCGGCTGTTTTCGCTAAATGAGGGTCTCGATAGGCGCTGAAATGGAAATTGCCGGTGCTCGGCGTGTAGGTCGCCCCGCTTCCATAGGCGCCCCCTTTTTCTCGGATCTCTTTATGAAGAACGGTATTCTCCATCAGTTCGGTCGAGAGGAGGAGGAAGGGCGATTCTCGGTCTTTATAGGAGACGGTGCGCATCCCGAGCGATGTGAATGCAACAGGGGCTGCAATCACCCGTGCCTGAGGGGCGACTTGGGGAAGAGAATAGTTCCCTTTCCAAGGAGTGTAGGGTTTATTCGGACTTTTTAGATCGTAAAATCTCCGCTTTTCGAGCTTTTGATATTGATCTTCGTCGCAGGTGAGGACGAGATGATAATTTTTCAGCCCCAACACTTTATCATTCATCTCTCTCAACGATTCAATGAACTTTGGATCCCATTTTTTGGCCCACTTGAGGACCGATTCATAATAGGGGATCCCATGCCATTGATCATAGACATAAGAGGGGATTGAAAGGCCGCTGAGCGAAGTTTGGATCGCATAATTCATCGAACCTCTTGCCACCCGGTTTTGGAGTTCGGTCG
>CAZIML010000118.1:0-6041 GCA_964540255.1 uncultured bacterium | reverse complement strand
TCCACACGACTCACACACACTCTGACTGGCACAGTAACAAATAATAGATCGACAGATGGGTATCAAGGGATCAGTTTCCAAGCGACCGACAGCGCTACAGGAAAGTTCGCAGTCACAAACAATACGGTTACAGGACATTCGACAAGTCAAGGTAGTGGAATCCGAGCCAGTTCTACCACTGCCACAACCACCTTTTATCTAGATATTGAAAATAACACTATTTCAGGAATAGGGCCAAATCCAGGCTCAATCATTAACGCAATTGGGGTCGGCATGAACGGGTCTCCAGTGGTTCCACAAGGCACTTGCGTTCGGATTTTGAACAACACTTTTGGTGCGTCAGAATTGATTAGTTTTACAGGTTTTGTCCGGTATGAACCATTAACAGGCAATACAAATAACACTCCCACTACCTTTGGAAGCCCGACACCTATCTCAGCAGGTGGCTGTGGAACTATTCCTGAAAATTGAAACGATTTGATTGGGATTGGGAGATTTGGGAACTGTCAGGGGAATCATTTCTGTGAAAACAACTTTCACAAGCACTGATCACTCGGTGTATGCAATCGACCATTGGGGTGAGCACACAGGGACCGGAAACAGCCCCTATGACCGCACCCACCCATAATCCTCGAATATCACCGTGTTGACGAAGGTAAAGGAACCCTCCCCCGATCCCGAAGAGCATCCCTGCAACAGCCTTTGCCATCAAATCTACGCTGTTACGTCGGATCACCTCAACGGTATGTAGGGCTCTTTGCCGTATTCCTTCGAAAGTAGGACAAGTTATATTCATTTGGCAAGAAGGTTAGAATATTTTGTGCTATTACTGCAAGCTAATTGTTTAGCTGAGTAAATAACTCGACAAAAAAATAGCAGGGCGATTGCAAGAAGAATCTCTTGACAAGTCTTGTCCATAGAGAAGGATGGGGACAAGGATCCGCTCGAAGCGAGCGGGCAGGATCGGCGAGACGCCGACAGGATAGAAAAAAGAAATTTTCTTGATCCTGCCACTGCGTTTCGCAGTGATCCTGCCGCCATGCCTCATGGCGATCCTTGCTCATTTTTCTTTGCAAGCAATTGATGATGCAATCGCCCTGCTAAAAATAGCGATCTCCAGATCACTTTCGGCTTCATCCGATTTCGATAGGACCAAATTACAAAAAAGAAGGAGCTACCCAGAAAACCCTCAGCTCCGATATTCTCATGAAAACGTATGATCCCGTCCAAGCTGGTTCTCGAATCAGGGGAAGTGTTCCCTGGATTTTCTCCCGAATGGCAAAAGGAAACCTCCTTTGGCGAAGTCGTTTTCTCCACGGGAATGACCGGCTACGTTGAGTCACTTACAGACCCTTCTTATGCGGGTCAAATCCTCACATTCACTTACCCGATCATCGGCAACTACGGCGTTCCGAGCGACGCCTCATGGGAATCGGAAAAAATCCAAGCTGCAGGAGTCGTCGCCGCTTCGATCTCCCTCTATCCCAGCCACTGGGAGGGGGAAACTTCATTCCTCCATTGGCTCGAAAGGGAGAAAATCCCTCTCATCGTCGGCGTCGACACCCGCGAACTAACCAAATTGTTGAGAAAAAAAGGAGTTGCTCTAGGGGCAATCACAACCGGACATGCGCCGCGCAAATTCCCCGACCCCAATCTCACCCATCTCGTCCAAAAAGTCTCCCTCCCAGGAAAACAAATCTATGGAGCCGGATCGAAAAAAATCATCGCCGTCGACTGTGGAATGAAGGAAAATATCCTCCGCTGCCTCATGAAATACCCGGTTCAAATCATCCGCGTTCCGTTTGATTACGATTACTCCAATGATGAATACGACGCCCTTTTCCTCTCCAACGGCCCCGGCGATCCAATGGTGTGCAAAGAGACGATCGGAATCTTGAAAAAAAATCTCAAAAAGAAAAAACCGATCATGGGAATCTGCCTCGGCGCTCAACTGCTCGCTTTAGCGATCGGCGCCAAAACCGCCAAACTCAAATTCGGCCACCGAGGGCAAAATCACCCCTGCATCGACCTGGAGAAAAAAAGGGGGATCCTCACCTCGCAAAATCATGGCTACGCCATCGACGAGAAAAGCCTCCCGAGCGACTGGAAAGTCTACTTCCGGAGCCTCAACGATCAATCGGTCGAGGGAATCATCCACAAAAAGCTCCCCTACTTCGCAGTCCAATTCCATCCAGAAAGCCACCCTGGCCCCACCGACGCCCTCTATCTCTTCGACAAATTCATTGAGGCGATCGGATGAAAAGCGTTCTCATTTTAGGCTCTGGGGGACTGAAGATCGGTCAAGCAGGCGAATTTGACTACTCAGGTTCCCAAGCAATCAAGGCTTTGAAGGAGGAAGGGTTGAAAACGATCCTCGTCAATCCCAACATCGCGACGATCCAAACCGACTCCGATATGGCCGATGAGCTCTACCTGCAGCCATTGAATGTCGAAACAGTAGAGAGAATCATCGCCAAAACACGCCCTTCAGCCATCCTCCTCAGCTTCGGAGGGCAAACGGCCCTCAACTTAGGGTTGGAACTCGAAGAAAGGGGGATCCTCAAAAAATACAAAGTCAAAGTTCTCGGCACTCCCGTCGAATCGATCCGCCTCACAGAGGATAGAGATCTCTTTAAGGAAAATCTCGCCTCGATAGGGATCCTCTCCCCAAAAAGTTTTGCAGTAAAAACGGTCGAAATGGCGCTCCAAGCAGCCCAAAAAATCGGCTACCCGATCATGATCCGCTCTGGATTTTCCCTCGGCGGACTTGGATCGGGCAGAGTAGAAAACGAGAGCGAACTGACCGAACGGGCCCGTCAAGCCCTAAGCGGCGCCCCCCAGATCCTCATCGAAGAATATCTTTTGGGCTGGAAAGAATTTGAGTATGAAGTCGTTCGAGACTGCGCCGATCAAGCTCTTGCCATCTGCAACATGGAAAACTTCGACCCGATGGGAGTTCACACCGGCGAGAGCATCGTCGTTGCCCCCTCCCAAACGCTCAACAACGACGAATTTCATCTCCTGAGAGAGATCGCCATCCGGTGCGCCCGCCATTTCCAAATCCAGGGAGAATGCAACGTCCAAGTCGCCCTCGATCCGAAAACAGGCGACTATCGGGTCATTGAAATGAACGCCCGCCTCTCCCGCTCAAGCGCTCTCGCCTCAAAGGCCACCGGCTATCCCCTCGCTTTTGTCGCAGCGAAGCTAGCCCTTGGATTTCGCCTCGATGAAGTGAGCAACGCGATCACTAAAAAAACGACCGCTTTTTTCGAACCTGCCCTCGATTACATCGTCGTTAAAATCCCCCGTTGGGACACTCAAAAACTCAAAAGCGCCGACCGGACCATCGGCACCGAGATGAAAAGCGTCGGCGAAGTGATGGCGATCGGCCGCACTTTCCCCGAAGCGCTCCAAAAAGCGATCCGGATGCTCAATATCGGCTCTCACGGCATCGGCGAATACCCTGAACCGCTCCAAGATCCGATCGGAGACATCTGCAAACCCACCGACCGGCGCCTCTTTGCCCTCTATCAGTTCTTCCTGAAAGGAGGCTCTGTCGATGAAGCCCACGAATGGTCCCGCATCGACCCATGGTTTCTCCATCAAATCAAAGCAATCGCCCACTTTCAAATCGCCCTCTCTCAAGAAAAACTCTCCCCCGAAACTCTTTTAAACGCCAAGCAACTTGGTTTTTCAGACCGCTCGATCGCCCTCATCAAACAAAAAACCGAAGAGGAGATCCGCGCCTACCGCCTCAAACACAAAATCACCCCCTTTATCAAACAGATCGACACTCTCGCTGGTGAATTTGAAGCAGAAACCAACTATCTCTACACCACCTATAACGCCCAATCGCATGACCTCGCCCCCTCTCGAAAAAAACCGCTCATCGTCCTCGGTTCAGGCCCCTACTGCATCGGCTCTTCTGTCGAATTTGATTGGTGCGCCGTCAACATGGCCCGCACCCTCAAAAAACTTGGACAAGAACCGATCCTCATCAATTCCAACCCAGAAACTGTCTCGACCGACTTTGATGAATCAGAACGCCTCTATTTTGAAGAGCTCACCCTCGAACGGGTTCAAGACATCGCCGACTTCGAATCGCCCCGCGGCCTCATCGTCTCGGTCGGCGGGCAAATTGCCAACAATCTCGCCCTTCCCCTCCACAAAAACGGCTATCCGATTCTAGGCACCTCAGCCGCCTCGATCGATCAGGCAGAAAACCGCGACTCGTTCTCCTCCCTCCTCCACGAGCTCTCCATCGATCAGCCCCCATGGCAGCGCGTTTCCACCCTTGAAAAGGCCCATGAGTTTGCCCGCCATCACGGCTACCCTCTCCTCATCCGCCCCTCCTACGTTCTTTCAGGCGCCGCAATGAACGTCGTCGACAACGACGAAGAGATGGAGAAGTACCTCAAAGAGGCGACCCTCGTCTCTCCCATCCACCCTGTCGTCATCTCTAAATTCATCGAAAATGCCAAAGAACTGGAGATCGACGGAGTCGCTAAAAACGGAGAAGTGATCGTCTCGGCCCTCTCTGAACACGTCGAAAACGCGGGAGTTCACTCAGGAGACGCCACCCTCGTCCTCCCTCCCCAGCGGGTCTATCTCGAAACCGTCCGCCAGGCAAAAAAGATCACCCGCGCCATTGTAAAGCGGCTTTACATCACCGGTCCCTTCAACATCCAGTTCATCGCCAAAGGGAACGCACTTCAAGTCATTGAGTGCAACGTCCGCGCCTCCCGCTCCTTCCCCTTTGTTTCAAAAGTCACGCAGCACAATTTCATTGAGATCACCGCAGAAATCCTTCTCGGCAAATATAAGCCCCGCTCGTTTGAAACCCTTGAGCTCAACTACGTCGGAGTGAAAACCCCCCAATTTTCCTATCGGCGTCTCAAAGGAGCCGATCCTGTCGCCAGCGTCGAGATGGCCTCGACCGGAGAAGTGGCCCATATTGGGGAACACTATCTCGAAGCCTTTTTTGCCTCATGGCTCTCCACCGAACAAAAAGTTTCTGGGAAAAAACTCCTCATCAGCCTTCCCGCCGACTATCGGATTAAGCTTTTAGAGCCTCTCAGCGTCCTTCAAAGGGAAGGATGGACACTCTACACCACTCAAGGGACCCACGACTTCTTCGCCAAACGGAATCTCCCCACCACTCCCGTCTATAAAGTAGGAGAGCCTCATGAACCCAACATCGCCACCCTTCTTCTCAAAAAAGGGGTCGATTTGATCATCAACATCCCTCGATCCGGCGCTGAAAAAAACACCGCTGGCTACAAAATCCGGCGCCTTGCCATCGACCACCACATCCCCCTCATCACCAATCTTCAGCTTGCCCAGATCTTTCTCCAATGCCTTGCTGAGCTGAAGAGCGAACAACTTCCGATCCAATCCCTCAAAGAACTCACCCAATCATGAAAAACATCCTCATCAAACGACTCATCCATCTCGCCCGCCCCCTCATTCCGAAGCACGATCCGGCCCATCGGATCCTCATCGTTTCGACCACCGCTCTCGGGGACACACTTTGGGCCACTCCCGCCATTGCCAACATCCGCGCCGCCCATCCCCATTCCTACATTGCCTGCCTCACCAGCCCCATCGGCCACCAAGTCTTAAAGCACAATCCTCACATCGATCGACTCTACCTTTTGAAAGAGCCCCTCTCCCGCCATTTCCTTCCTCTTTGGAAGAACCTCTATAAAGAGCGATTCGACACGATCCTTCTCTTTCACGCCTCGCAGCGCCTTGCCCTTCCTCTATGTTCCCTTCTTGGCGCCACTCAAATCATCGGTACTGCCGGCATCAACAAAGGGCTTGACTCTCTTCTCACCCACCCTCTTCCCAACCATCAGCAGCATGAAATTGTCCGCCGCCTTAAAATTGCCGAAGAGATCGACGCCCCCCCCATCCAAGAAACCCTCTCCTTCTATCTTCAGCCCCAGGAACAACTCCCCCCCCGGGCTGGCCAATGGATCGCCCTCCCTCCCGGCGCGGGGGCCTCGGGCCAAAGGGGGCCGACCCCGTCAGTCATCGGT
>CAZIML010000117.1:0-6113 GCA_964540255.1 uncultured bacterium | reverse complement strand
AGGGAGCCGCCCGATTTTCCGAGACGAGAACCAACCCCGTCGATCGCCGCTTTTCCCTTCAATTTCGACTCTTTGTTCAGTGGGATAAAGGCGATTTCTTTGGTCGCATCGAAAAAAGTATACTTGGAGGCTCGGCTCATGCAGTTTTGAATGGTGCCAAGCCCAACGCATAGGGCTAGGGGAGTCATGTCTAAAAAGCCGAGGATCCAGGTGAGCCCTTGATTGGGAAAGAGGATGAATTGGAAGAAGATGATCCCGGAAATGCCGACAACGAGGGGGGGGATGAGGGCAGAAACGGTCCACGAGTAGCGCTGGATCACTTTACTGGTCGCAAGAAGACCGGTGAGGCTTGCGATGATCCCCATCGCAAAGATCACTTGTCCCATGTAACTGTTGTAGTCGTTGGGGTCAGGATAGAGAGCCCGAATTTGGTCTTTCCAAACCACTTCGATGAGATTGATGGCGACGTTGTAGCAAAAAACGATGAGAGCAATACAAAGAAGATACTTTGAGCGGGCTAAGTAGCGGAAATTGGCTCGCATCGACATTTTGATTTTTTCAGGGGCGGGGAGATGTTTTTCGGAGGGGCCGATCACTTTGACATTGAGCCAGCGAAAGAGGGCCATTGTAAGAAGACCGGAGAGGATGATCGTACAGCTTACAAAAAGGACCGATTGATCCCAGGGTCTTTTTCCATAGGGAATCCATGAGATCATCTCTTGATTGGAAAAACAGATGGCTGCAACTCCAGAAAACATCCCTGCGATGCTGCCGCCAAAGGTGAGAAGTCCGTAGTAGCGCTTCGCCTCTTCCACCGAGGTGACTTCGTTGGCAAATCCCCAGAAAAGGACTGTGAAGATGGCGGTCGACCAAAGCTCTGACATGACATAGAAAAGGGTGAAAGTCCAATTGCGGAAAATGGCGATGAAGCCTCTGAGGCCGCTCGGGAGAATTTCTTGGAGCTGATCAGCGAGAAGGTTTGGGTGAAGGAGCTCTTGGGCAGGATAAAGAACAAAGGCGAAGAGGAAAAAGAAGGCGATGAAAATCGAGATCGTGATGTAAAAGACGTTTTCTCGATTGAATCTGTTCGATAAACGGGTGAAGAGGAGAGTAAATAAGATGGCGCTTGGGAGAACAGCCCATAATTTGATGAAGGGGATTGCCTCAGCGCCTGAGTTCGATGCAGTGACGACGATGGCATCTTTATAGGATCGAAGGACATTGTAATTGAATGCGATGAGGAAGAAGATGAAAAACATGGGCAAAAACTTTCTCAGCTCATCGCGGTGAATGGGCCAAAGAAAAGATCTCCACTTGCCGAAGCCTGACATCTTCATAGTGCGGTTAGTCTCTCACATTAAGGGTTTTTTTCCAAGTTTTCATTTTCTAGCAAAGGTTCATCGGAGATTGAAACGGATCCATTTTTCGCAGTGAGCAGGTCAAATTGTTTGCCTAAATAAAAAATAGCAAAAGCCCAGATGCAGACGATGAAAAAAAAGATCGCGGCGACTGAAGGGATGCTTCCTGCAATGCTGGAGAAGGCGACGATGAGCCCTTGATAAATGGCCGATCCTCCCGACTTGCCGAGACGCGATCCCACTCCGTCGATGGCCGCTTTCCCTTTGAGTTTTGATTCATTGCTTAAGGGGATGAAGGCAATCTCTTTGGTGGCGTCGAAAAACGTATATTTGGAGGCTCTGCTCAAGCAATTTTGGGCTGATCCTAGAGTGACGATGAGCATGAGGGGAGTCGTGTTGAAAAAGGAGGCGATCCACGAAAAGCCGCCAGCGGGGAAAAAGAGGAAGTAAAAGAAGGAAAGGCCGGTGAGGGCCACTACAACAGGGGTAATGAGGGCTGAAACGGTCCAAGAATAGCGCTGGATGACTTTAGTGGTTGCGGCAAAGCCGGCGATGCTGGCGATGACCGCCATCCAAAACATCACTTCACCCATATAGCAGTTATAGTCGTTGGGATTGGGATACAAAATTTTCATTTGATCTTTCCAAACCACCTCGACGAGATTGATTGCGAGGTTGTATGCGATGACGATGAGGGCGATCGAGATCAAATACTTAGAGCGGAGGAGGTATCCAAAATTTTCCCTGAGGGACATTTTAATCTTTTCCTTGGGAGGGATCTCTTTTTCGGAAGGGGTAATTACATTTACATGGAGCCAGCGGAAGGCAGCCATAGTGAGAAGGCCGCACCCGACGACGGTGGCAGTGAGGAGAAGGATCGATTGATCCCAAGAATTTTGTCCGTAGGGGAACCACTCGGCGTAGACGAGGCTCGACATTTGGATGGCGGCGTAGCCCGAGAGCATCCCAGCAATATTCCCGATAAAGGTGAGAAGTCCGTAGAACCGTTTCGCTTCGCCGACCGTTGTGACCTCGTTGGCAAACCCCCAGAATAGAACGGCAAATATGGTGGTCGACCAGAGTTCGGACATGATGTAGAAAAGAGAAAAGGTCCAATTGCGGAAAATAGCAATAAATCCTTTGAATCCGAGGGGGAGATACGATTGGAGGCGGTCGGCCAAGTCATTTGGGTGGAGAAATTCTCGTGCCGGGTAGAGGACGAGGCCGAAAAGGAGGAAGAAGACCATGAATATGGAGAAAATGATATAAAATACTTTTTCTCTCCCGTATCGGTTTGATAATCGGGTGAAAAGAATGGTGAAGAGGATGGCGCAAGGGAGTACAGCCCATAATTTCATGAAGGGGATCGTTTCGGCGCCTGAGTGAGAGGCGGTGACGACGATCGTATCTTTATAGGATCGGAGAAGGTTATAATTGAAGGCGATGAGGAAGAAAATGAGAAGCATCGGGATGAATTTTTTCAGTTCGGAGCGGTGTACGGGCCAAAAGAAAGATCGCCACCTGCCGAAAGTCGATGTCCTCATATGGACGATTTTGCCAGAGGCGTCCTATTTTTATACACAAATTAGTCCTGGAGATGGACAGAATTGACGAAAAAATAGAGGTCGGGCAAGAAGAGGGAATGAAGGAAGAGACGATTCGGCTGAAAGAGAGGGGAATGGAGGTTCTGAACAGTTCCCTGTTGAACAAGGGGACTGGGTTCACGAAGGAAGAGCGCGATCTTTTGGGGCTTCACGGCCTTCTCCCTCCTAAAATTTCAAATGTTGAAGACCAGATTAAACGCTCCTACCTCAATTTTTCTCAAAAATGTTCCAATCTGGAGAAATATGGGTCGTTGATCGGGCTGATGAGCCGCAACGAGCTCCTCTTCTACCAGTTTATCGCTCGATATGCTGCCGAAATTCTTCCGATCATTTATACCCCGACTGTGGGAGAGGCGGCCGTCCATTACAGCCGAATCTATTTTCACCAGCGGGGGCTCTATCTTTCCTATACGCTAAAAGATCAGATTGAAGAAATCATCGCCCATTACCCTCAAAAAGAGGTCGATGTGATTGTGGTGACCGATGGGGAGAGAATTTTGGGGCTTGGAGATCAGGGGATTGGAGGGATGACGATTCCGATCGGAAAGCTCTCCCTTTACACCCTTTTTGGGGGGATCCATCCAGCGAAAACATTGCCGATCATTCTCGACGTGGGAACGAATAATCAGGAGCTTTTGAAAGATGAGCTCTATTTAGGATGGCAGCATGAGCGGCTCAAAGGGGCTGAGTATGATGCGTTCGTGGAAAGGTTCGTTCGAGCCATCAAAAAGCGCTATCCTAAAGTTCTTTTGCAGTGGGAGGATTTTGGCAAAGATAACGCGCGGCGCCTCCTCGATCGATATAAAGATCAAATTCTTTCCTTCAACGATGACATCCAGGGGACAGCAGCGGTCACTCTGGGCGCTTTGCTTGCGGCGGTGAAGCAGGCGGGAGAGCGGCTCAAGGATCAGCGGATAGCGATCCTAGGGGGCGGGTCAGCTGGGACTGGGATCGCCGATGCGATTGTTTTGGCCATGGAGAAAGAAGGGCTCTCCCACGAGGAGGCGTGCCGTCGGATCTATCTCGTCGACATCGATGGGCTCATCCACTTCAGCACAAAACAGATCACTGAAGCGCAGCGCCCATATGTGCAGCCTCAGTCAGTTTTGAAAGATTGGAAAGTGAGCACGGAGCATATTTCGCTCATTGATTTGATCAAGAATGGACATCCAACGATTTTGATCGGAGTGTGCGCTCAAGGTGGCGCATTTACGAAGGAAATGATCGAGGAGATGAACAAACAAGTGGAAAGGCCGATCATTTTCCCTTTAAGCAATCCTACCTCGAAAGCAGAGTGCACTCCCGAAGAGGCGATCCGCTGGACTAAAGGAAGGGCGATCGTCGCCACAGGGAGTCCTTTTCCACCGTTTATCTGGGAGGGGAAAACATATGAAGTGTCCCAGTGCAACAATGTTTACATTTTTCCAGGATTGGGGCTGGGGGCGCTAGCATCGGGAGCGACAAAAATCAGCGAAGAGATGTTTTTTGAGGCAGCCCGCACTTTAGCGAACGCTTCTCCTGCGAATACTCTCCTCCCGCCGATCGACGATGTGAGAAAGCTGAGCCGCAAAATCGCAAAAGCCGTTGCGAAAGAGGCAATTCGAGAGGGGATTGCCCAAATTGCCGAATCAGAGATCGAAAAAGCGATCGATGCCCATGTTTGGGAACCCCATTACCCCAAATATACTTCTTACTAAATGCCTAGAACATTCGGAAGCCCACAACGCCGAGGCTCCCGTTTTTGTTGTAGTATTCTTTTCTGAATTCGTAATCGACAGACACGCCAGGACGCCAGAAGCCCCCAATAGCCAATGTTGTGGGTGGGCAGAGTTGAACTCTCTCTATACAACGAGTATAGGTCCAGCGATTTTCCGCTCCGGTATCATCGCCAAGCCATCGAGTTCCATCGTATTGATGGAGGGCTAATATGACAGCAGCCACATCTGCAGCCAGAGGGAAACCGGGATACCCAGCCCTCTTAAGTTGTTGTATTTGATCGTCTTCAGAGAGATTCCTTCCTCGGACTTCTTTTCTCATAACGGCGTAGTATCCACCGGGTACAGGACGATTCCTATATACCCTCAATCCCTCGGTATCATTAGGGTCAAATTGCAATCCTGCTTCTTCCACTGTTGCAAGGGTCAAACCCTTAGGAATCCAAACGGGCGGGTGATGCGTGCTGTATACTCTCTGGGTCGGATCCACTGGATCGGGACCCTCCCAAAACTCACTGAATGCAGGATCAATCTCACGCACTGTGCCGGCATCTACCCCTACTGAGCGCCAAAAGTTGGGGCCAAATACGCCGATTTGTTGGACATACCCTGCGACGATCTCTGCGAGAACCGGCATGAGACCCGATCCTCTCTCAACCCTTTTTGCGACTGAAGGAAGGGTGATCCAATCCACAAACTGTCCTGCTTTTTGTGCTGCTGGTTCTATTGCCGCCGCCATACAATTTTCCTTATGTTCTAGTCAGATCTCAATGCTTCAAAAATTCTAAGGCTTTGTGGTAGTTGGGTTCTTGGGTGATTTCGGGAACCAGTTCTATGTAGAGAACGTGATCCTTCTCGTCGAGAACAAACACCGACCTGGCGAGAATCCCCGCAAGAGGACCCTCTTGAATGAGAATTCCATACGCTTTTCCAAATTCTTTGTCTCTCATCATGGATAGTGTCATCACATTGTGGACTCCCTCATGCTCGCAGAATCGCTTTTGGGCGAACGGAAGATCGGCCGATACTGTGATGATGACGCACCCGGGGTGTTTTTTCGCAAACTCATTGAAATGTTTGGTCATGATACTGCAAGTGGGAGTATCGAGACTTGGAACGGTGGCAATCAGCTTCTTCTTTCCCTGGTACTCGTGGAGTGTGTGCTCTTTGAGATCTTTGTCCACTAAACGGAAATCGGGAGCTTTTGTGTGGATCGGTGGGAGTGTTCCCGCGGTATGGGTGGGTTTTCCTTTCAAGGTGACTTGCGCCATTTGGATTCTCCTTTGTGAGCCCATCCACAATAACCCGTTGAAAGACTTTTTGAAAAGCGAAAGGAGAAATCTGAAGGGACTTTTCTCTGAAAGATCATTTTCAGGAGAGCTTTTGAAAAGACTTTGGGAGTAAATCCAATGAGTTCATCGACGTATAGATCTTTC
>CAZIML010000116.1:0-6137 GCA_964540255.1 uncultured bacterium | reverse complement strand
AATCTGTTTGGGCAGCTCGTTTCTGAGACAAATGGGAGAGGATTAACGAGCCGGTGGGACTACGACTCGATCGGCCGTTGCATCCTCTTCACACTTCCGGATGGCTCTTCGATTGCTTATCCCATGAGAGGCATTCACATCAGCGGAGTCCAAAGAAACAGTCCTCGAGGAACTCTTCTATATGAACATAAGTATTCAGATTTTGATTGCAATGGGCATGTGATTCTAGAGGATTGTATTTTGAATTTGGGGACCATTCAAACCGCTCGTGATTTGATGGAGCGGCCGAATCACCAGATTTCTACTCACATGGAGCTGTCAATCGCCTACGGCCCCTCAGGACTGGTCACCGAAACCTGCAATTCGCTTTTCGGAGAGAAGCTCTATAAGCATGACGCATTGAATCAGCTCAAAGAAGAAGGAGACCAGGTCTACGACTTTGATTCTATAGGAAATCCAACAGATTATGAAATCAACGATTTGAACCAAATCTCTGCGACTCCTGATGGCACTTTAACTTATGATGATAACGGCAACCCAAAGACCAGAACGATCTGTGGTAAAACGATCGAGTATCGTTTTGATCCTCTTGGCAGGTTGACTGAGATCACCAAAGAAAAGGAAAAAAGAGTCCTTTATTTTTATGATCCTCTCTCCCGACTTGTTGCAAAAGAGACCTACATCTATACCGCCGATTCCTGGGAAAAAGAGCGAAAGTTGTTTTACCTTTATGACCGAGATCGAGAGATTGGGACAGAGGATGAAAGAGGCCACTCACTTGAGTTAAAAATTCTTGGCCTAGGCGTACGGGGCGACATCGGCGCTGCAGTCGCGCTTGAAATTGGGAGCATCGTCTACGCCCCCCTTCACGATTTCAACGGAAATATCGTTGCCATCGTTTCCCAAGACGGAAACATCACTGAACAGTATGAAATGAATGCGTTTGGGAAGGAGAAATCCACCGCATACCTCAATCCATGGCGTTTTTCTTCCAAACGGAACGAAGAAGGTCTATTTTTCTTTGGACTTCGATTCTATGACCCATCTCTCGGGCGATGGCTAAGTCCCGATCCCTCGGGATTTGGGGATGGAGCAAACCTCTACGCCTTTGTTCAAAACAGTCCGCTCAACCGGCTCGATTTATTTGGTTTATTTTCTGAAGACCCATTTGGAGAAATCCGCATCAATGTCCCTGTCTTTGTCGTTCCCCGCCTACCCGGTTTTAATACATTGCCCGCCAAAGGGTCTATCAACGGGATCGAGGTTGACTTCATCCTCTGTTGCGGCCATTGGCACCAACTCCAATTCACTCCTGAAGAGATTAAAATGAACAAAGTGGATATAATGAGCCACTTGCATGAATTGACGCCAAATAAAGGAACCTGTTTCGGTCTGGTTACTGTCGGAAATGGAATTGACACCTCCCTAAAGGACTGCCTCAAAATGTCTGCAGAAGTGGGACGTGAAGTTGGAGACACCCTCTTGATAGCCTTATACAATCCAACAGACGGAATATATAAAGATATTAAAAGAACACAGCAAGAACGCAAAGGGATTGAAACACCGATCGTCTGCTTGGCTCGTCAATTTATGGCAACCACAGGCGAAAAACTGTATAATATAAATCCTCAGTGTCTTTGGTTATGCATCCCTCATAGTGAAAATGGAGTTATTACAAAAAGGGCAATTGAAGGTATGACAGCAGGTCAGAAGCAGATTCTTCAGAAAATCCTCCATATCTTTGCAATTGCGCCTGCGGAGCCATTATCCAGAATGGAAGGAGTTTCTGTAATTAATGTGTATTCGGAAAAAGATCACATAACAGGCAGATATGGCAAAGAATACATTAATAATCCTGATTATGACATTCGTATCTTGTCTTGTCGATCAAGTATGGGGCAATGCAATCTTTGGATAGCAGATCATGGATTCTTACAACCTACATATCGAATGGCATGGAAAGAGCATATTGACAAGCTGAAAGAAAGTTTCAAATTTTATGGAGGATGGTGTGAAAATACACGTTAAATTAGCATTAGCATTTTTTGTCTTAATTACAGGACCGAACTTGACATCAAAAGAAGCGAAATCTCCCGAATATTTAAAGTACGTTGATGAAATCGTCGCTGACTTCGTTAATGAGATGGAAAAAAAATATGAACTTCGTTGCTATGGAAGCGGCGGGAGTATGCCTAACGACGTTGAGAAAATAGAGGTTCTCTTCATCTCTTATGCTAACGCCACGATTGATAATGCTAGAGAAATGGAAGTACGCGCTATTCAGGATCTCATGAAAAAAATTAATTCTCATGAAAAAATCAGGCCCTATTTAAGAGAATATCCTTTTAAAACTGACCGAATAGCTCTTTCTATTTCCTTCAGAACGGAAACAGATGATTGGCCTCTTGGTGGATCTGTTGCGTCCGTTTTTTTAGCCAAAAACAAAATCTTCTATCGATCTGCAAACATCCAAGTAGAAGAACCGACTCCACTGATTTACTTGAATGAAAAAAATGAAGTTGTAAAGGAATTTATTGGAGGAGGTCCCAGTGAAAAGTTAATTCCTTTGATGGAAGAGACCTATGAAGAAGCCTTGAAGATCGTAGAGACAGCTCCTTGATAGAATCAGAGATCGAAAAGTGCGACTGTAAGCCAATCAAGGATTTTCCTGTGATTAAATATGTCAGATTGATTGTTTTATTTATTGCAATACTGTCAACAGGGTTGGCTGCGGATTCCAAAGAATCAGAGTCGCCTCCATATTTAACATATGTTGACGAGATTGTAAGAGGTTTCGCGGAAAGCATGAAGACAAAGCACAAGCTTCATTGCTATGGCAGCGGCGGGAGTATGCCAACAGATGTTGAAGAAATCGAAGTAATGTTTATTTCCTATAGTCATTTAACAGTAAACGATGGAAGGAGGCTCGAAATAGAGGCGATCCAAGATTTACTAACCCGAATAAATAGCCATGAGAAAATTCGACCCTACCTACGAGAATATCCATTCGATCATAGTAGAGTAACCATTTCTATTTCTTTCCGCACTGAAACGGATGACCGTCCTTTGGACGGATCCGTTGCGCTAGTTTTTTCTGCAAACAATAAAATCTTCTACAAAGCTGCTGAAATGAAGATGTCAAACCCTGTTCCGATGACGTATATGAATAAAAACAATGAATGGATAACAGAGATCAAGCCTGGAGAACTTAGGGAGACTTTGACTCCAATTCTAGAAGAAACCTTTGAAGAAGCCGTGAAAATCGCAGGAGCCCCCTCAAACCCAAGCCAGAAACAATAATGGATCTGATGAACAAAATCGTCAAAGCAATAATAATAAGCCTGATGATAATTAAGGACATGCGACTCGATGCAACTGAATCAAAGTCATCAGAACATTTAAAATACGTCAATGAAATTATCTGCGATTTTATCCCTGAAATAGAAAAAAGATATGACCTTCATTGTTACGGAAGTGGAGGCAGCATGCCTACAGATGTTGAAAAAATAGATGTGCTTTTCATTTCATACCACAAATCATCAGTGGCTGAAGCTAGAAAGATGGAACTCGGAGCAATTCAAGCGCTTTTAAGTCGCATCAATAGTCATGAAAAAATCAGGCCATATTTAAGAGAATACCCTTTTGGCAGTGATAGAGTTCATATTTCAATTTCATTCCGGACTGAGACTGATGATCGCCCTCTCGACGGATCTGTTGCCTTTGTTTCTATTGTAAACAATAAAATCTATTACGATTCTGCTGAAATGAAGATGTCAAACCCTGTTCCGATGACGTATAAGAATAAAAACAATGAATGGATAACAGAGATCAAGCCTGGAGAACTTAGGGAGACTTTGACCCCAATTCTAGAAGAAACCTTTGAAGAAGCCGTGAAAATCGCAGGAGCCCCTTCGAACCTAAGGCAGAAACAGAAGTAAAATCTATCGAAACCCTGATTCTCCTGGTGATTTCGATATAGCTCTAATTTCCGATCTCGCCTATATAGGGGAGAATGGATATCAACGAACAAGCCGACATTCTCGCCCAGAAAATTAAGCACCTCATGATCACCCAAAGCGGCCACACGCTCGCAACGGCTACCATGGAGGAATTTTACCAAGCCTTCTGCCTGGCCCTTCGTGAAGAGATCATGATCAACTCGATCGCCACCATCGACACCATTCAGAAAAAAAAGCCCCGAATGGTCAATTTCATTTCGATGGAGTATCTCCCCGGTCGTCTTCTCGCCAATAACATCACCAACATGTGTTCCCAAGAGCTCGTGAAAGCGGTATTGGTCAAGCTTGAAAGGACCTATGCCGATCTCGTTGCGTGCGAGCCTGAGGCGGGGCTCGGGAATGGAGGATTGGGGCGCCTCTCCTCCTGCTTTCTCGATTCTCTGGCGACTCTCAGCTATCCGGCTCGAGGATATGGGCTCCGCTATCAGTATGGGATCTTCGAGCAGGAAATTTGGAACGGCGTTCAGGTAGAAAGGCCCGATTGCTGGCTCCTCAACATGGATCCTTGGGAATCGAGAAGGGATCTTTTCTCGGTCAACGTCCACTTCCGGGGAACCCCCATCTACGCCACCAACAAGCATGGAGAGGAAGTCTATCTCATCCAAGGAAATGAGGAGGTGCGGGCCATCCCCTTCGACACCCAAATCATCGGCTACTCGGAAAGTAGCCAATACTCAGCTCCCCTCTTGCGCCTTTGGTCGACCAAAGAATCACCTCGCAATTTCGAGCTCCAACGATTCAATGCTGGAATGCTCGGACAAGCCTCTGAAAACACAGCCCTCACCGACGTCCTCTACCCGAACGACAATACAGACTTTGGGAAAAGGCTCCGCCTCAAGCAAGAGTTTCTCCTTGTCTCAGCCTCTCTTCAAGACATCATTCGGCGCCACTTGCGCAACTATGGCGATCTTTCCCAATTCGCCGACAAAGTGAGAATCCAGCTCAACGACACCCACCCCGCTCTCATGATTACAGAGATGATCCGTACCCTCGTTAAAAACTACGATTACACTTGGGCGGACGCGCTCGAAACCTGCCAAACTTGCTGCAGCTATACGAACCACACCATTTTACGAGAAGCGCTCGAAGAGTGGGAAGAGTTCCGCCTCCACGAACTCCTCCCAAGACAATACCTCATCATCCAAAAGCTCAATCTCCAACTGTGCACCCAAATGAGGAGCCGATTCCCGAACGATGAAGAGCGAGTCCGGAGAGTCTCGATCATCGAAAATGGGAAAGTGAGAATGGCCAATCTCGCGATTTACGGCTCCCACAAAGTGAACGGAGTTGCAAGGCTCCATTCCGAGATATTGAAAGAGTCGGTCTTCCGCGATTTTTACGAACTCACCCCCAAAAAATTCACCTCCGTGACCAATGGAGTGACCCAGAGAAGGTGGCTCCTCAACGCCAACCCCCGCCTCTCTCAGTTTATCTCAAAACGGATCGGAACCAAATGGATCACCGACTTCAAAGAAATCAAAAAACTCGCCCCCTTCGCCTCAGATCCCGATTCGCAAAAAGAGTTTTTAAAAATCAAAAATGAAAATAAAAAAGCGCTGCTCAAATATCTCTCTCTCGAAAATTTCACGCGCGATGCAAATGGGAAAGTGATCTCCCATTCCCACATTCTTCAATCAGATGCCCTTTTTGACGTACAAATCAAACGATTTCATGAGTATAAAAGACAGCTCATGAACGCCCTCCATCTGATCATGATTTACCAAGAACCCAAACCTCGGAAAGTCGCCCGCCTCGCCATTTTTGGCGGCAAAGCAGCTCCCGCCTACCAAAGAGCTAAACAAATCATTCAGCTCATTTGCGCGATCGGCCGCAAGTTTCATGCCGATCCAAATGCGGCTGAATCGCTCTGCACTGCCTTTATTGAGAACTACAACGTCTCCCGCGCCGAAGTGATCATCCCGGCGGCCGATCTCTCGGAGCAGATCTCAGCCGCCGGCTGGGAAGCTTCAGGGACTGGAAATATGAAGCTCTCGATGAACGGCGCCCTCACGATCGGAACAGAAGATGGGGCGAATATCGAGATGCGGGAGTCGGTCACCGACCGGTGGTGGCCCTTCCGTTTCGGCGGCACCGCTGAAGAGAACCGGCAAGCCTATT
>CAZIML010000115.1:0-6149 GCA_964540255.1 uncultured bacterium | reverse complement strand
ACATCTTTACAAAACTTGTCCGTTAACTCCTGAATGTGCTTTTCTATCTTTTTCATCAAGTCCTCAGGTATAATCCCATCGGCTTTTTGCTTCTTGATCAAATCATTGAACTTGCGCCGCACATCGCGTAAAGAAACTTTTGTCTTCTCCCCGTCCTCTTTGCACCGCTTCACCATCTGCTTGCGCACATTCTCATCCATAGGGGGTATGTTGATCCGAATCACCTTTCCGTCCACCATCGGGTTCACCCCTAAGTTGGCCGCTTCAATGGCCTTCGCTATGGCATTGGCATTGGTGTGGTCAAAGGGAGTCACCACAATCTGCCGCGCTTCCGGAACCGTAATGTTTGCAAGGGCCTTAAGGGGGGAATGAGATCCGTAAACTTCCACATGCACTTTGTCGAGTATGGATGAATTGGCTCGTCCAGTACGGAGCGTTTTTAGCTCGGCTTTCAAATGGTCGAGGGCCGCTTGCATGGCCGCTTTCACTTGGGCTTCTACTTGACTCATAGATTTATTCTCCTGTTACTATTGTCCCTACGGGCTCATTCATTATGGCCGCTTTCAAGGAACCATCTAACATATTAAATACCCGGATCGGAATTTGATTCTCCCGACAAAGGGCTATGGCTGTCGCATCCATCACTTGAAGCTTGCTCGCCAAAACTTCCGAGTAGGTGACCTGCTCAAACTTCTTTGCATCAGGGTATAGGGTCGGGTCTTTGTTGTAAATTCCATCCACTTTCGTCGCCTTCATCAATACGTCAGCTTCAATCTCTAGCGCCCGTAGGGCTGCCGCTGAATCAGTCGTAAAGTAAGGATTGCCAGTTCCTCCCACAAAGATGAGGACAATTCCTTTTTCAAGGTAATTGAGGGCGTTCTTCCAAGAATATGATTCAGCCATCACATCACAGGTAATAGCACTCATGATGCGGCTTTCACAATCAATTTGCTCAAAGGCTTGCTGAAGAGCTATGCCGTTAATGAGGGTCGCGAGCATCCCAATGTGATCGGCAGGGGTGCGCTGCATCCCCGATTGGGTCGCTTTGACGCCACGGAATATATTTCCGCCGCCAATCACTACTCCTACTTGAACGCCGAGACGAGTGAGTTCTTGAACTGATAAGGCTATTTTATGACAAGCGTCTGGGTCAACCCCATATTTCTGGTTCCCCATAAGGGCCTCCCCAGACAGCTTGAGCAGAATCCGTTTGTAGGCGGGTCGTTTCACTGCCCAACTTTCCATCGCCAGAAGCACTTAATGGAAAGAGGTTTTCCAACTTTCTTAGCGCATATGTCTAAAAATTGTTGAACGGTCACGCTGTTGTCTTTTACATACTTCTGGTTGATGAGGCAAAACTGATCTGTATAGGCCTTCACTTTTCCAGCGACAATTTTCTCCACAATGTTTGCAGGTTTCCCTTCCACTTGGGAACGGGCAATCTCTTCTTCCCGTGCAATCACTGTAGGAGGCACTTCTTCAGGCTTCAGATACTCGGGACTTTCTGCAGCGACGTGCATTCCGATCTCTTTAGCAATAGCTTCTTGATCCGAGGCTCCCGCAATTTCGACAACCACAACAAGCTTCCCACCCATGTGAGAGTAGATGCCGTATGAGCTATTTGGATGCTTGGAAACCATCTCGAGGCGGCGGAGCTGGATATTTTCTCCAAGCGCCTGTATCACTAGGTTGCGATACTGCTCAATCGTGATCGATTTGTCTTTGTAGTAAGGTTGCTGAACGAGATCATTGAGCGACTGAGCTTTCCCTTCGATGGCTTGCTTCAGGCAGTCGTGAACAAAGTGCTTGAAACGATCGTTCTGCACAACAAAGTCTGTCTCGGCATTGGCTTCGATGAGAACGAGGTGATGCTTATCTTCAGCAGCGAGGATGAGCCCTTCTTTGGTCTCGCGTCCCTCTTTCTTGACCGCTGCAGCCATACCCGCTTTACGGAGTACGTCAATTGCTTTTTCTAAATCGCCTTGAGCGAGAACTAGAGCCTCTTTGCACTTTCCCATACCGACGCCGGTACGCTCGCGCAGCTCTTTAATCATGTCCGCAGTGATTTCCTTCATCTCAGAAGCTCCTCTATTCATCAGTCTCTTCTTCGTCTTCGCTTTCATCTTCAGCTTCATCTTCGTCGCCTTTAGATACAGGGACGTTCATGTCGTTCTTTTTGTCGATGATCGCTTGCATAATGGAAGAGAGAACCACTTTGATGCTCTTCAACGCGTCGTCGTTACATGCAATTACGTAGTCGATTGGATCTGGATCGCAGTTTGTATCGACCAAAGCCATGACCGGAATACCGAGGGTGTTCGCTTCAGCCACCGCAATGTGCTCTTTGCTTGGATCGACAACGATGAGGAGGCCTGGAGGCTTGCGCATCGCCCGAATTCCAGAGAGGTTGCGATCGAGCTTGATCCGCTCTTTCGACATGAGCGACATTTCTTTCTTGGTGAATCCTTCGCCGCCAGATGCGATCCGTTTCTCAATCCGCTCGAGAGTTTTTACAGAATTGCGGATTGTAGAGAGGTTCGTCAACATCCCGCCCAACCATCTTTCACACACATAGAACTCGCCGCACTCTTCGGCGCACTCTTTTACGACTACTTTAGCTTGCTTTTTCGTTCCAACAAAAAGGATCGATTTTCTCTTCGCCACAATCTCCCGAACGAACTGCACCGCCGAGCGGAGCTGCTGGAGAGTTTTCGCGAGGTCAATAATATAAATCCCATTTCGCGCCTCAAAGATGAACCGCTTCATCTTCGGATTCCAACGATGGGTTTGGTGCCCGAAATGAGCGCCTGATTCGAGCAACTCCTTAATCGTCACTCCTGCTTCTTCGTGTGCTTTAGCCAAAATGTTCCTCAAAAATTTGTGTAAGTTAACTAGCGCCTGGACAGAATCGAACTGACACTCGTAGCTTGGAAGGCTACTGTTCTACCATTGAACTACAGGCGCACCCAAAAATTAAAAAATCGAAATATCAGTTTTACCCGATAGGCTGATTTTCCTCAAGCGAATTCAGCAAATCCCCCTTCCAATGGGGTTTAATTTTTCTTTTTGCTATGCTGATTCTCATGTCGATCCGAGCAAAAATGCACAGAGTTCTGTTCACCTTCATGATCGCGTTCTTTGCTATCTTACTGAAAGTGTGGCACTTAGAGATCATCCAAAAGGAAGAAAAGCTCCTCGAGGCGCAAAAACCGCAACAAAGAACGATTCTGATTCGAGCCGATCGAGGCACCATTTCTGATCGGTTTCACATTCCGATGGCGGTGAATCAAATTTCGTATCAAGCGGCGGTTTACTATGCTCAGATCGCGCAGATTCCTTCGGTGGCTTGGAAGGGGGAAGGGAAAAGCTATGCGCGGAGAGAATATATCCGAGAGCTTTCTCATGTTTTGGCAAACGCCCTCGATCTCGACCCTGAACGAGTGGAGGATCTGATCCATTCAAAGGCGGCCCTCTTTCCCCATGTCCCCTATATTATCAAAGATCATTTGACTGAAGAGGAGCATTACCGGCTGAGGAGTCTCGAAAAAGATTGGCCGGGGGTTTATGCCGAGATCCGTTCGGTCCGCTCCTATCCCTGTGGGAAGACGGGGTGCAATTTGATCGGTACGATGGGGGCGATCAGTCAAAAAGAGTATGGGAGAATCGCACAAGAATTGAGCGATTTGCAAAATAAGGGGGAGGTTTACGAGTGGGAGGATGCGGGGCGTCTATCGGAGCTTAAAGAAAAAGCTTATGCGATCAACGATCTTGTGGGGAAAACAGGGGTTGAGGGGCAGTTTGAGGAGGAGTTGAGGGGATATTTCGGCAAGAAAACTTTTGAGGTGGATCAGAAAGGACGATTTATTCGCGAAGTTGCGGGCAAAGAGGCGATTCCGGGGCAGCATATCACTCTTTCGATCTCATCGGAGCTTCAACAATTTGCGGAAACTCTTTTGATTCAAGATGAACCCACGCGCGATGGAAGAAGTCTTGGATTCGATCCAGTGGAAAAAATCAAAAAACCGCTGAAGCAGCCTTGGATTAAAGGGGGAGCGATTGTCGCTCTCGACCCAAAAACAGGAGAGGTGCTTGCGATGGCGAGCTACCCGAGATTCGATCCGAATGACTTTGCAAAAGGGAGCGATGGGGTGAACCGGTGGCTTGAAAGTCGGCGCTTCATTGGGGCTCTTTGGGACGGAATCGAGGTATTGGAGAGGGAGCGGGGCAAAAAGGTGGAGACCCAAGGGTTAACTTGGGAATTTTTTCTCGACCAACTTCTCCCGAAGGAGGGGCCTCTTCGCTCATTTTTCAATAAATGGGACGATGTGAAGGGGGCCATTCAGTTTCAGGAAGATTATGAGGCGCTCCTCTACTTTCACGAAAGGGGGGAAGCTGTCCCGAGCGATATTCAAAGAAGGATCGATCTGGTTCCCCTCCCTACTGAGGACAAGGCGTTTGCAGCTGATTTATGCCGAATTGCAGTCTACGCCCCTGCATTTACTGATGAGCTGATCCGTCAAATTGGCTCTATGAAACTCTCCCAATACAGAGCTCTTTCTCAAAAATTTCAAAGGTATGAAAAGGAGATCCGAAAAGTAGCGGAAATAGAATTTCACAAAAAAGAATTTGCCGAGTGGAGAAAGAGAGAGGAAAAGGGATTTTTAAAAGAAAAAAGGAAAGAGGAAAAAGAGAAGAAAACCTACGCCCGCCCCTATATCGACTATCTCGATAAAAAAGAAAAAGAGCTTTTCGCCGATTTTTGGGCCGAAAACCGGCTGAAACTTTTAAAAAATGGGGAATTTTCGGAAGAGCTGATCCGAACCTTTCGCTCGTTTGAAAATCTGACGCGCCCCCTTCTTGGGAAGTATAAGAAGAAAAAAATCGAACAGGATCTCGCGGCTTCGTTTTATCCGAGCGGGGGATTTGGCTTTCACCGCTCGTTTGCTTTTGAAGCGCCGGTTCCTCAAGGCTCGATCTTTAAACTGGTGACTGGATTTGAAGGATTGCGGCAGGGGGCTCATTTAACTCTTATCGATGAACTGACTCCCAAAGGAGTGGCCCGCACTTTGAATGGGGTCCACTATCCCCGGTTCTACAAGGAGGGAAGGCTGCCGAAAAGTGCTGCAGCTTCGATTGGAAAAATCGATCTCGTGGGAGCGCTTGAACAAACGAGCAACCCCTATTTTTCTATCATTGCGGGAGACTTTCTTCAAGATCCTGATGATCTAGCAAAAGCCGCAAAACTATTCGGATTTGGCGAAAAAACAGGAATTGGACTGCCCACAGAAAAGAGGGGAAATATTCCGACCGATCTGAAAACAAACCGAACAGGCCTTTATTCAGCGGCGATCGGTCAGCACACTTTGTTGACAACCCCGCTCCAAACCGCGGGAATGCTTGCGGCGATCGGGAATGGAGGAAAGCTCCTCAAACCAAAAATCGTGAAAGAGATGAGAGGAGAAACTCCTGACCGAGAGCCCCTTTCTCCCTTTGCCGTTCGGAACTATTTTGCCAAAGAGGAATTGGGTGCCCTTGGGATCCCATTTCCCCTCTTTACAGGGGTCAATCCCAACGCTCCGATTTCTTCAGAATTGGCAGAATCGGTTGAGGTGAGAAGAACCATTCCTTTGGATCCGAAAATCAGAAGCACTCTTCTCGAAGGGATGGATCGGGTGGTCTGGGGGGCGAAGGGAAGCGCTCGGGCGAGCTCCATCAAAGCTCTTTTAACCAATCCTCTCCTCATGAGGGAGTATCTTTCACTCCAGCACCAAATGGTGGGAAAAACAGGGACTGCTGAAATTCTCTGCAATTTCTCATCAAACCCTTCCAGCGCCCCTCAAATGTACAAATATATTTGGTTTGGAGGCATCTCGTTTACCGACATCAAAAAAGAGGATCCCGAGTTGGTTGTTGTGGTTTTTCTCCGCTATGGAGATGCAGGAAAAGAGGGAGCGCCAATCGCTGCCCAAATGATCCTGAAGTGGAGGGAACTGCAGAAAAAATATCAAACTGCAACGGATTTGAGCCGTTCTTCAAAATAGACGATGGTCGACATAAGCCCTTTTTCAAGAGGAACGGAAGGAGTCCAAGAGAGGAGTTTTTCTGCCTTTGAAATATAATCCAGCCATTTTGCCCAATCATTATCCCGA